>CAZVPQ010000044.1:0-6966 GCA_964628675.1 uncultured Hyphomicrobiales bacterium
TTAATTGTTTTAATAATAAGAATCACAAATTTAATTCTAAATTAACTCTCAATTTGAGTTCGACTATAAATTTTTATTTATTTTTTAGGATTGTGAATAGAAAAAGCGAAATTTTCAAATTTCAGAATAATAATCAAAATATACAACGGAGTCGAGATATATATTTTCCAAATTTAGAATTCCCAAAAATAATCGTTTGTTAGTAAGGAGTATGTGAATTTAATCTTGTGCTTTTGCCATCAACCCTAAATCTATAAGGATAAAGGCTAGTATTATAATAACGTGTAAAAATCCTAATATAATATTTGCCACGGGGTACATTGTTCAAAACTATGATTTCATCTTTTTTGTTAGTCCTAAATGACCTACGCAGAAGTCTTGTGCCTGTGTAATTATAGAGTTCCAATTCGTAATTAAAAGGTAAATTCTTTAAAACAACTCGAATATTATTATATCCATCATAAATATCCGGTTCAAAATAAAACCAGTCTTCATCGGAAGAATCTGTTAATACGCCCTGATACTCGGTGCCGTCGGGTACAACATATTGCCAAGAGCTTAATTCGGAGTAAGAATCGTTTGGTTCGTATTTATCGGCAATTTTTGAGTTTGGATTATCATCTGCCGAACTTGTTAAATAATTGATTTGAGAGTTTGTTGTAGTTGAGCCTGAGCCGTTATATTCAAAGACTCTGAAATAGTATTTCTGTCCATAAGTTAGCCCCGTAACAGTTACAGTATTTGTTTCACCGGTACCTTTATAGATAATAAATCCTTTGCCCAATGTGTCTGTCGAGCCATATTGCACACTGGCTCCTGCAACAGATGGTGTATTGCTATAAGATACGGAAGCGTCCCGAGGTATTTCGCTATCCGTCAAGGTAGATGAACAAACTACTATTCTGCCTTCGCCACCTCCGTTTATCCAGCTAAGTTTTATGGAATTATCACCTGATAAATAACTTGACGAACTCGGACCTACTGAGAATTGTATATTTGATGCTTGAAATTCCGGCTCATTATATAAAGTTTTCCTCGAAACAGTTGAGGAATTTGATGTTAAATAATTCGTAAAACCGCCGTTATCATTAAATGTCATTGCAGAGAAATAATATTCATTGTTGTTGCCACTCGTTGAAGGTGAAAGATTGCTTACGGTAAGTGAATTGCCAGTTCCTGCATAAACAACATAAGCATTGCCTATTTGACTGCCTCCACCGAAAGATGAATCCGCCTTATAAATCTCACCATCAATAATACTTGCACTTATCGGATTATTCAAACTGCACAGAATAAGTGTTTTATTGCCGTCTCCTTTTGTCCAAGATAAAGTCATACTTGTATCTTGCGGATTAGAAACAGATAAAGAGCTTGCTTGAGTTGATGGTGTTGCCGATAATGTCGTAGTATCCACGATTGTAATCATATCCCCATCGGTTCTCGTCAGACCGTATCGAATACCACTGCCTGTCCCATTATAATTATAAATTGAAAAATAATATTGTGTCGAAGCGGAAAGCCCCGTAACATTAACAGATGTCCCGCTACCTTTATAAATGACATAACTACCCGTGTTTGTCGAATCTTTTGGAGTTGAATAGCTATTTCCTGTTGCTTGAGTATAAGACGTCCCTTTTGACGGTTCGTAAGGAATACTACCTTGTTTAATTAATAAAATATGATTAGCCGGTGTTCCTGATGACCAAGAAATACTTGCACTTGATTGGCTGACGTTTGTAATAGTTAAACTGCTTGGGGTTACAGAAGGTTCTTCTGCAAAAAGAGTGATAGCAGTATAAGTTGCAGATGTAAAACTTGTTGCCGATGCAGTAATAATAATATCAGAAGCCCCATCGGCATTTGTCAAAGCCAGATTATTTATTGTTGACTCCGAATTGTATTGACTAATCGTTGTACTGTTATTTGTGATAGTCGCTGAACCCGGTGCCACGGTAAATGTAATATTTGTATCAGAAAGAACACCTTGCGGATTACCATTTGAATCTTCGGCTTCTACTGTAATAGATAGCGACTTGCCCGTAACAAATTCATTTGCCGAAAAATCTTCGATAGGCGTAACTAAAGAAATATTTTTTATTGCCAACTTTGATGCTGTTGATGAGCTTGCAACAGTCATAACATTTCCCGAAAGAGTGGAACTCAATGGAGATAATGTCGCTGACGATGTTAAACTTATCCAACTGTCATCATAAATAAATCCTTGAATATTGGTATATGTCTGAGCAGAAGATGATATTATTGCAGTAACAATAAATTCCTCGCTATTAGAAAATGTATGTGAAAATCCGCTATAAGTTATTGTATCAGTTGATGTAGTAATAGTACCACTTGAACCTAAATTAATATCGGAGCCGTCATAAACTCTGTTTTTATTTACGTCTTGATATAACAAAATATCACTGAAATGAGTATAACTCGAACTTGTAAATGATATTTTTACAGATGTAAAAGTGCAAGTAGGCGAACTTGCAACAGGTGTCAGTGTAAATCCGTAAATTGGTTGCTTTGAAAGTGTTGCCGAATTAGTCAAACTGCCGCTTGGAGTATTTGAAACATCAGCAGTAACAAGCAATTCCGTAAAAGAATAACTCGGGCTTGTTATAGTAATATCATTAGTTTCGGCACTACTTAAAAATATATTATCATTGGTCAAAGAAAATCCAACAGTTGCTGATGATTGTGTAACAGTGCTTGATACATCGGCGAGTAAGAAGAAATAATTATCACCTGTACTCAAAGTTGTAGGGCTAATTCCTTTGATTGTTATCGTGTCATTAGTATTAGAAATCGAAGCAGAAGTTGAAGTTAAACCATAAGTGGATAGATTTTGGTCGCTGTCATATTTGAATAGAAAATTTTCGAATTGATTAGTGAAAGTCGAAGAATTAATGCTGATTTTTAAGCTGTCTATTTGATTAATCGCAACAGGAGTATATAAATCAAAAGCTAAAACAATTGAATCTTGCATGCCGGCTGTTAATGGAGAACTTGCTATTTTATTTAAACTGTCAATTCCCGAATAAGGCAGATTTTTTATCTGAGTTTGCAATGTGGCTACGGCAAGATAAATTGGAGAACCTAATCCCGTCAAACCTGAAATAGTTATTGTGCCTGAATTTATTCCCGTAGTAGATGTAACTGTTGAACTTGTTCTTGTCCAAGTACTACTATTTTCATCGGCAGAATAATATAAATATAATGCCGTTGGTGAATTCCCGTTTAACTCATCATTATCGTAGCTGATAGTAACATCTCCTAAATTAGCACCTGAGTAATCAAGTCTGTAATATCTTTTTATTGATTTCATACTGTCAATTGTTCTTGGGCTATGATAGCGACGAACAGTAATATTTGACGAATTACCATTTGCGATTGAAATACCGAGACCGCTTGCCGATACATTTGCTTTACTTGCTATTTGTTGACTTGCAATATAGCCGCTTGAAATTCCGCCAACTCCCGGAGACGAATTAATAATACTTGCTCCGGTCGATTCAATCAATTTTGAGCTTGTATTAGCCATAGTTATAGTATGGCTGCCATTAAGGTCTAAATCTCCATTTGTTAAGGTTAAATAATCGGTAAAAAGCAAATCGGTCAATAATTTTGTCCCTGCAATATTGTCAATGATTAATGTCGTAAAGCTCGCAGTCGTCCCACTAATCACCTGTTGAGTACTTCCGCTTAATGTAATAGTTCCGCTGGATTGAGCTAAACTGCCATCTATATCCAAATTGCCTTTAATTTTAAAACTTTTCTTTGGAGTCAACCCCGTTCCTGTAATAGCTAAATTTTGGAATTGCAATGCATCGTTTCCTGTTGTTTCAGATGAATAAGGTGTTATCAAGGAATTCCCACTTAATGTAATTTTACTATTATCATAAGCAATAAGACTACCGTTAGTAGGAGTTGCATCAGTTCCTCCAACTAATAATTGTCCGCTAATTGTGAAATTTGAACTTGTGCGAACTTTGTTCTCCCCGCTACCTGCGGCAGGAATAGATAAATGCTTAAAAATTAAAACACCCGAATTTGTTATTGTCTTATTTCCTGAATTTATCAATGAAATAGTTGAAGATGAACTTGCTCTGAAATCTCCGTTTTGTGAAACAGTAAAATCATTGGCAATATCAAAACTTGAAGTAGTTGATACGGCAGATGCTTCGTCAATTAAAAGATTATAGAACTGCTTTTTGTCGTGAGTCCCTGTGCCGATTATTTGTTTAGGGTTTGTATTTGTTGTGCTGTTTGCAAAAGTTATAGTTGAAGGATTTGTTGCTGAAAATGTTGCATTAGTTCCTACTAATAAATTACTTTTTATTGTTAAATCTGAATTTGTAGAAACAGTCAAAGCAAAATTGGCAATATGTAAATTATTAAATTCCAAAGTTCCAGTCGATTCAACACTAATATCAAGATTAGATATATAAGAAGTCATTCCGACTGTAACAGTGCCACTCGAACAAGAAAAATAAGCATTTTTTCCAACAGTAAAATTAAAATCCGAATTGTCAGCTAAAATAATATTTGCAGAATTTGATACGGAAGAACCTTCTGCAATCTCAATTGATGAAAAAGTCATACTCGATGTTGAACTAATAGTTTTTGCGTAAAGTTCAGTTTCATCATTATCAAAAGTTATTGTACTGCTTCCTGCATTAAAACTACCACTGTTTGATATATCTCCGGATATAGAAAATTGAGCTGAACTTAGAAAACTTGCTGCGGCATTTATTGTCATATTGCTTAAAGTCAGTTTACCGGTTCCCGGAGTTTGCAAAATTGTTGATGAAGTAATATCAATAGTGCTATGATAATCCATAGTTGAATTTTTCGAACTATTATAAGTTAAATTGCCTGCTAAATAGACAACGGAAGCACTATCGGTAGAAAAAACACCGTTACCGTTTACCGTTAGATTTCCTGAAATAGTTAAGTTATTATGCGAGCAAAAAAGTTCTCCGCTTGTAATAACAATATTATTCGCAACAGTTAGATTTGTATCAATTGTAAATTTCCCGTCAACATCAGTTCGGTTAAGTGTTAAACTATTCAAAGTGGAAATTTCTTTTGGAAGAGTAAAAGTATTAGGTGAATCGCCGTCAATAGTCAAATCCAAACTTGAAAAATTCGAAAGAGTTCCATTATTTGTAAAATTACCTTTTAGAGTAATTCCACTTGAATTAAGAGCATTTAAAGTCCCTTGTACATTTAAATTTCCATAAACAGTTAAAGTATTGGCAGTAGTAAAAGTCAATGAACCATTATCACCAATTGTAATATTATTAGCCACAGCATCGGCAGAATTTATGCTGACCGAAAAACTCATAATCGCAACACTATCACTACTTGAATTAGGAAAAGAAGTGCTTCCCCAAGTATTTGGGTCGTTCCAATCTCCATCTTGAACAGCGGTGAAATTGTCAGCTGAGGCGTTTATGAAACCTATTGACAGGAGCAGTATAAGAGCAATAATAAATTTGAAAGATAATAATATTTTCTTTGTGTTTTTAATCATATATTTTAGTAATTAATTTTCAATTTTTTTCAGCATATTTTTCAAGAAAATCATAATAAAAATCAATATTTTTATATCATATTTTCAATTAATATGCCAATGAATATTTTTAGAAAAAGTTAAGAAGAAATGATATGAATAAAAGGAAAATTTCAAGAATTATTTTGTTCTATATTCTTGATATTTTACAAATATTTTGATGTGGATATGTATTGTTTTATTTGTTTAAAAATAAGAAGAATTAGTAATTTCCGTCATAATTGTCAAGTATTTTACTTTTAAATGGAAGTATCAAAACTTTATTAAACATAATGCAATTAATTTTAATTTTAAGTAATTATTACTTCGCTACTATTGCATTGTAATCTACAAATTGCAACTCTAATACTTTTGCATAATTCATAATAATAAAATTGAAATTTTTTGAAAATAACTTGTAGATTGAATAGAACTTGATTAATTTAGTATTTTCCAGTAGATTGCTTTGAAAATAAGGTTTTATTAATATATTTTAGAAACAAAAAATGGAGTGGAAATGGCAAAATCCAAAAAAACTGTAGTAAAATCTAAGAAAACTACAACAAAGAAAAATCCAAAATATGTTTATTATTTTGGTGGCAAAAAAGCCGATGGGAAAGCAGAAATGAAAAATTTATTAGGTGGCAAAGGTGCGAATTTAGCTGAAATGGTAAATTTAGGTATGCCTGTGCCTCCGGGATTTACTTTGACAACAGAAGTTTGTACTTATTATTACGAACATGGAGAAAAGTTCCCAAATAGTCTTAAAGTTGATGTTGAGAAGAACTTAAAACAATTAGAAAAAGAAATGGGTGCAAAATTTGGTGATGAAAAAAATCCTCTTTTGGTCTCGGTTCGTTCCGGAGCAAGAGCATCAATGCCCGGTATGATGGATACTGTTTTAAATCTCGGATTAAATGATAAAACGGTTATAGGTTTAGCAAATAGAACAAATAATGAGCGAGTAGCTTATGATTCTTATCGTAGATTTGTTTCTATGTATGGTGATGTTGTGCTTGATATGAAACCTCAAACAAAAGATGACATTGACCCGTTTGAAGAAATTTTACAAGCAAAGAAAAAAGAAAGAGGTATTGAATTTGATGTTGATTTGAAAGTAGAAGATTTAAAAGATTTAGTAAAAAAATATAAAGCCGCAATTAAAAAAATTAAGAAAATTACTTTCCCCGAAAATCCAATTGATCAACTTTGGGGAGCTATTGGTGCTGTATTTGGTTCGTGGAACAATAGCAGGGCTATTAAATACCGAACTTTGAACAACATTCCTGAAGAATGGGGTACTGCTGTCAATATTCAATCTATGGTTTTTGGAAATATGGGCGAAGATTCAGGAACAGGTGTCGCATTCACAAGAGATGCCGCAACAGGTAAAAATTATTTCTATGGTG
>CAZVPQ010000044.1:7066-10348 GCA_964628675.1 uncultured Hyphomicrobiales bacterium
ACAGGTGTCGCATTCACAAGAGATGCCGCAACAGGTAAAAATTATTTCTATGGTGAATTTTTAATGAACGCTCAAGGCGAAGACGTGGTAGCAGGAATTAGAACTCCTTTGAAAATTGAAAAATTGAAAATGAAAGATCCAAAATCTTATAAAGGATTGGAAGCTATTCGCCAAAAATTAGAAAAACATTATAAAGATATGATGGATATTGAATTTACTATCCAGAATAAAAAACTTTATATGCTACAATGTAGAGTAGGGAAAAGGACTGCATTTGCGGCAATGAAAATTGCTGTGGATATGGTTAAGGAAGGTTTAATTACTCCTCAAGAAGCTATTATGCGAATTGAACCTGATCAGCTAAATCAATTATTACGACCTGTGTTCGACGAAGTTGAAAAGAAAAAAATGTTAAAAGCTGGTAAATTATTAGCCAAGGGATTGAATGCCGGTCCCGGTGGTGCTACCGGTAAGGTTGTTTTTAATGCAGAAGATGCTGAAGCCTGGGCAAAAAAAGGAGAACCAATTATCTTAGTTAGAATTGAAACTTCACCTGAAGATATTGGTGGGATGAATGCCGCTCAAGGGATTTTGACTGCTCGCGGTGGTATGACTTCGCACGCCGCTTTAGTTGCTCGTCAAATGGGTAAAGTATGTGTTGCCGGATGCGGTGATTTGAATATTGATTACAAAACTAGAAAAATCAACGTTGATGGTTTCAAAACATCAGTTAATGAGGGTGATTGGATTTCAATTGATGGAACTACCGGCGAAGTAATAGTTGGGAAAATTAAGACGACTCCAAGTGAAGTAGTTAGAGTATTAATTGATAAATCTTTAGAGCCGAGAAAAGCACCTACTTATCAAATTTATAAGCAAATTATGAAATGGGCTGATGAATTTAGAACTTTGCATATTCGAACTAATGCTGATCAACCTGACCAATCTCGCAATGCCGTGGCTTTTGGTGCTGAAGGTATTGGACTTACTAGAACTGAGCATATGTTCTTTGGTGAAGGCAAAATCGGGCCTATGCGTGAAATGATTCTTTCGGATACTCCCGAAGAAAGAAAATTAGCTTTAAATAAATTACTTCCTTTGCAAAGAAAAGATTTTGAAGGCATTTTTATCGCTATGGACGGAAGACCTGTTACTATTAGAACAATTGATCCTCCACTTCACGAATTTTTGCCTCACGATGCTAAAGGTCAAAAAGAAATTGCAAAAGACCTCGGTATTTCACCAAAAAAGATTAAAGAAAGAGTTGATGCTCTTCACGAATTTAATCCTATGTTGGGATTAAGAGGGTGTAGATTAGGAATGAAATACCCGGAAATTACTGAAATGCAAGTTCGTGCTATTTTCCAAGCGGCAATTAACGTTATTAAGAAAAACAAACAAAATGTATTCCCTGAAATAATGATTCCATTGGTTGGCAATGTCAAAGAATTAAAATCTCAAGAACAAATTGTTCGTCGAGTTGCAGAAGAAGAAATGAAAAAAGGGAAAATTAAATTGAACTATTTGGTTGGAACTATGATTGAAATTCCTCGTGGAGCAATTACTGCTGATGAAATTGCAGAGGTTGCTGAATTTTTCTCATTCGGTACTAATGATTTAACTCAAACAACTCTCGGTGTAAGTAGAGATGATGCAGGCAGTTTCTTGCCTTTTTATGTAGATAAAGGAGTTTATGATATTGATCCTTTTGTTTCTATTGACCAAACAGGTGTTGGATTTTTAATGAAGCATGCTGTTAAATATGGTAGGAAAGTTAGACCTAATATTGAACTTGGTATTTGTGGTGAACACGGTGGAGAACCTGCTTCAGTTGAATTTTGCCATAATATCGGATTGAATTATGTTTCTTGCTCTCCTTTTAGAGTGCCAATTGCCCGTTTAGCAGCTGCTCATGCGGCAATCAAAGACGGTAGTTATAAAAAGAAAAAAAAGAAAGTTGTTACAAAAAAGAAGACTACTAAAAAGAAATAATAAATTTTTCTTATAAATAAAAGGGGCAAGTTTTCTTGCCCCTTTATTTTATCAGTTAGGTTTAATCAATTTTCCTATAAACAAAATAGTTTGCGAATGATTTTCTCGTATTGCAAATATAAAAGGTCTATTTACTTTCATAAAAATTTTCTGAGGAAACGAGTCGAACTTTATCCCGACAGAAGTTACAGCAGCGGCTTCGGTTCCTTCTTCATCAACAGCAACATACGTTTTATGCTTAACTTTGCTGATAAATAATCCCCCGGGTTTGTACATATTAGTAAAATCTGCTAAATCATTAAAAGCAATCGCCATACCCAAAGATTTAAGTGCATCATTAAGCGTTATTTTATATTCAAGTTTAAATTTAGGAAATTGCAAATAAACATTTTTCTTTTTAAAACTATTAATCCATTTAGTCCAATTCTCATTATTAAATTTTCCAATCAGTGTATTAATATCTTTCCCTTGACGTGGCAGAAAAACAGTCATACTATATAAACCATCACCATAAGGCATATCTATTGCTTGAAAATCCTCGTTATCAAAATATTTAATAGTACCCTCTTTCTCCATCATCTTGCATTTTGTTTGCGTACCGTCAGAAAGATTGAATACATCATCTTTTGTTAATTTCTTATCAAACTCATAAGTCCAAGTTCCTTTAAAATAAATTGCATTTATTAGAAACATTACGGTATTTCCATCTATATCATTGTTGAGAATAGTTTTTATTTTGCCATTAGTATTGTCTTCTACCCATTGATTTATAATTCTTTCCGATGTTACAACATCATTGAAATCCAAACCTTTTACCAAAGCGTTAAAATATTGTTTATTTATATCAATAAAATCGTCTTCAAAATGCCATCCTAAACGATACCATATAGAATTAGCTATTTGAAATTTGACTTTCGAATCAAGTCCTGTCAATAATTTAATCAAGCTTTTATAGGATTCGTTAATTTCGTCTATTGACATTCCGTTAAGTTCAAGTGTATTTTGCATTGCTTCCCGTGTTGAACCTGCCGCACCGTTATAAGTCATTCCCAAAGCCATAGAAACACTTAGAGGAGAAATAAAGACATTAGTATCACTTTGTTCTTTGATGACTTCTCTAAACAATTTAAGTCCGAAATTATTATCTGAACTAACTATTCCTTTTTCGGCAATAGTCAAAGCTCTTGGTGGAATTTTGTCTTTTGGAGCAGAACTGTTTGAACATTGCATTATTCCGAATACAATAACAAGTAAAACGAAAACATTTACTATTCTTTTCATAAATGCACC
>CAZVPQ010000045.1:0-10160 GCA_964628675.1 uncultured Hyphomicrobiales bacterium
GATAAAAATCCAATTCTTCAAAAGCAGTTTGAAATTTTTTCAGATTACCAATAGTTAAATATTCATTGGAATTAATATAAAGTTTTAAGGCATTTTGACCTTTTCTCAAATTCTTCTTAACTTTTGTATTAAATTGTTTTGCTGAAGTAGCGGAAATTTCCTGAGAGATATACCATTTCTTTATTTTGTATCCTAAAAAAGTTGTTGACCTTGTATAAGGAGGAATACCCGGCAGACCCGGTTTGTACTCCACATCTTCACTTGAATACAAAGCTTTTACAATGATATTATCATAAGTTTTCTTACTTAATAATTCAATCTTTTTCCCTTTAAGCGATTTTTCCGCAACATTTTTCCAATCATTAAAATTGGGAATATTTTCCATAATAAAGTTTCAAGATAATATGTAAAATTAATTATCTACTAAATTACATAAGTCAATTTGAAGTTTAAAGAATAATTTTGTAGAATTATTAAATGGTTGGAATTATTTTAGATTTGTTTAGAATGTTTTGTAGAGATAAAACATCGTTTTACCTCTACAAATATATAGTGATTGTCTTTGAAACAATTCATTAATTAAAATCATTTTTCTATTGAATAAGCATAGCATCGCCGTAAGCCAAGAAAGAGTAATCACTTTTCATAGCTTTTTTATAAGCTTTAAAAATATTTTCCTTGCCTCCAAAAGACGAAGCTAATAATAAAGAAGGTGAAGCTGATTGATGGAAATTGGTAATAAACGATTTAACAATTTTAAATTCATAGGGTGGGTAAATAAATTTATCAGTCCAACTATTATTAGGTTTTACTCGCCCAGAAGTTAAGACAGAAGATTCTAATGCTCTAACCGTGCTTGAACCAACAGCAAAAACATTCTTTTTATTTGATAAAGATTTATTAATGGTTTCTGCAGTTTCATAGGAAATATAAAAATGCTCAGAAAACATTCTATGTTTAGTTAAATCTTCGACTTCGATATTTTCAAAAACACCTTGTCCAATATTAAGATTTATTTTAGCAATGCTAACCCCTTTTTTCTCTAATTTTTTCAAAAGTTCTTCGGTAAAATGTAAACCGGCAGTCGGCGGTGCAATGGATGATAAATATTTATGATTAGCAAATACACACTGATATGTTTCTTTATCTCTATCGTTAGGTGGTCTTTCGATATATGATGGTAATGGCATTTCGCCAATCCTTTCTATAACATCAAAAAGATTATCTTGATAGCTAAACCTTACAGTTCTACCGCGAGAAGTAGTATTATCAATTACTTCACAATAAAAGCTATTATTATCAAAGAAAATTTTATTACCAATTCTTACTTTTCTTGCAGGCTCAACTATAACGTCCCAAATTCTATCTTCGGATTTTAATTCTCTTAATAACATTACTTCTATTTCAGCATTAGTCTTTTCTTTTTTACCAAATAGTCTTGCAGGAAAAACTTTTGTTTCATTTAACACGATACAATCGCCTTTATGAAACAACTTGTGAATATCTTTGAAAATCATATCTTTGGATTCGCCGGTTTTTTTATTAATAACCATCAATTTAGCTGAATCACGAGGATCAGCAGGAAATTTTGCGATAGATTTTTTTGCTAAGTTGAATTTGAATTCTGATAATTTCATATAATACTCTATAATTTAAAAAATTTACTTTTTCTGATTTTGCAAAATAAATATTTACAAAAATAAACTTAAATACTCCATAAACAATAGTTTTTATTTTAAATAACTATTTATGAAGTTGCTTTTTCAATAAATTCTGACATTCGGCTAATGAAATCAGATGGTGATTGCAAATGACCTTCTAACAGTAATGCCCCTTCAAACAATTGTAAAATAGATTGGTTAAGCAATTCATTCTCTTTATTATTTTCAAGCAAATTGGATAAGTTTTTAATTAACTTATGAGCGATATTGATTTCAAGAATTCTCTTTGAATGAGTAAAATCTTTTTCCATATATTGCATCATTTTTTCCATTTGGGGATCTAAGCCAGATGAACCAACTACTAAAGTAACAGGGGAGTCCACTAACCTTTTTGATTGAATTACATCTTCAACCTTATCTCCTAATATATCTTTTATATAAGAAATTAGTTTTTCAGTCTTATCTGTTGGCAAAGAATCAGATTTTAACTCATCATTATTGCTAATATCTATATTTGCTTTTTCTATTGAATTGAGTTTTTTGCCATCATATTCAGGCATATATGGTATTGTAAATACATCGACTGGATCAGTTAAGTACAAGACCTCAATTCCTTTGTTTTTGAAGTATTCTAAGTTTGGATTTCTTTCGATTAAATCTCTGTGATCGCCCATAATATAATAGATTTCTTTTTGGTCATCGGGCATTGTAGCAATATATTCTTTTAGAGATTTCCACTTACCTTTTTCAGTGGCAGAAGTTTCAAATCTTACTAAATCAATAATTTTATCTTTATTTGCAAAATCCGAATTCAATCCTGTTTTAAACAATGAACCGAACTCTTTGTAGAATTTATCAAATTTTTCTTTGTCGTTTTCCGCCCAATTTTCAATGAAAGCTAATAATTTACTTGTAATAACATTTTTTATTTTTGTTATTAAAGGACTTGATTGAGTTACTTCACGAGATACATTCAAAGGTAAGTCTTCAGAATCAACTATACCTTTTACAAATTTCAAATAGTCAGGCAATAGGTCTTTACAATCGTCTTGAATAAAAACTCTATTTGAATAAAGTTGTAAAGATTTATTGGAAATATCTGTGAAAATTTGGGGAGGAGCCGTTTGAGGAATAAATAATAATGCTTTAAAATTAATTTTCCCTTCAATTGAAATATGCAAATGACCAAGTGGCTCTTGCCAATCATTTGAAATATATTTATAAAATTCATTATATTTTTCAATATCAACGTCATCTTTTTTGGTCTGCCAAATAGCAGAAACTTTATTAACTTCTTCATCATTAACAAAAATAGGGAAATCAACGAAGTTAGAATACTTTTTTAAAATTGATTTAATTCGATCAGGGTCAGCAAATTCTTTGTGTTCATCAGAGAATTTAAAAGATATTTTAGTTCCTCTATGTTCAATCTTGCTATCCTCAATGATAAATTTATCTTCACCTTTTGAAATCCATTTATAGGCTTTTGAATTTTTATCGGCATGCAAAGTATCAATAATTATCTCTTTAGTTACAATGAATGCAGAATAAAACCCTACTCCAAATTTACCTATCAATTCTTCATTGTTAATATTTGTTTTATTATCTGAATTTTTAATAAAGTCTAAAGTGCCTGAACTTGCTACAGTTCCTATCCTATTAATTAAATCATCTTTAGTCATTCCAACACCTGAGTCTTCAATAGAAAACTCAAGAGTTTCCTTATTGACATAAATTTTAATATTTAAATCAATTTCAGGATCAATAATTTCAGAATCAGTAAGTTTCCTAAATCGAATTTTATTAAGTGCATCAGAGGAATTTGAAACTAATTCTCTTAAAAATATTTCCGGATTCTTATATAAGGAATGAACAATTAAATGTAATAGCTGTCTCATTTCAGCTTTATATTCAAATTCTTTTACCTTTTTACCCATAATATCCTCAAATGTTTTACAACAATTATGTATTTAAATTGATTAACGATTTTTTGACGTATTCATTTTTTATTTATTGGATTAATGATTAAATAATAACTCTTATAAAATATATTGTTTAAACTAAAAAAATTTAATAGTATTTTTGTTTGATATTTTTCAAATAATTTGTTGATTGTTATGAAAAGATTTTTTAAATCTTTGATTGTTTTTGCTTGCACTTATTATTTGGCTTCTACTACAATTAATGCTCAATTGTTTTTTGCCTTGCCCAAAAAGGATACTGTAGAAAAACGATTAACACCTATGCAAGAACTAAGAAATGATTTGCAATCATTAGCAAATAGTACTGATTTTTCAAATGCGTTTATTGGTATTAGCGTAATATCCCTTGAAACCGGAAGAGTTTTATTCAGTAAAAATGATACAAAGAATTTTATTCCGGCATCTAATTTAAAATTAATTACTACTGCCTCGGGTTTACGTTATCTTGGTAGTGATTATCGCTTTTCAACGAGACTATATCTTGACGGTAAAATTAGCAAATCAGGTGTGCTGGAAGGTGATTTGTATATAGTTGGAAGGGGAGACCCGACTTTTTCCACCGAATTCAATAAGAACCCCTTCGGAATTTTAGAGCAGTTTATTCATACTCTTGATTCACTAGGAGTAAAATCCATTAGAGGCAATATTATCGGTGATGATAACTTCTTTGATGATAAAAATTATGGCAACGGTTGGGCTTGTGATGATATTATTTATCCTTATTCAGCACAAATAGATGCCCTTTCAATAAATGACAATAAAATTGATGTTAATATAAGTTGTGGTGATACAATAGGAAGCATAGCAAATTTAAAGTTGATACCCGACATTCAATATGTTGATTTAATCAACAATGTAATCACTGTAAATACAAATGACCTTACTGATATAACTTTTAACAAATTACCAAATTCCGACCAAATTGAAATTGATGGCACAATATCTTATGATTCAACTCATTCAAATTTTGAAACAATATCGATTGCTATTGATAATCCTACAATATATTTCTTAAAGATATTTCTTAATGAATTGAAAATACATAATATTAAGCACCGTGGTGCATTATTGGATATTGACGATATTGCAATAAAGCCTGATTATACAAATTATAAACTTTTACTAAATCACCATTCCGAACCTTTAGCTGATATTATCAAAATAATTAATCAAAAAAGTCATAATCTTGCCGCTGAAATGTTGTTAAAAACAATTGGTAAAGAAATCTTATCAGAGGGAGAAAGCGATAAAGGAATTGAACTCGAAGAAAAGTTTTTATCGAAAAACGGAATTTCACCTGATAAAATTTCAATTGTTGACGGTTCCGGATTATCAAGACAAAATTTGATATCACCTAAATATTTTGTTACCCTTCTTTCAAAGATTTATCATTCGGCTTTAAGAAAACCTTTTATGAATTCTTTGGCAGTGCCGGGCAAAGACGGAACTTTGGAAAGGCGCTTGACTTATTCATTGGCACAAAGCAAAGTAAAAGCAAAGACGGGTTCTATGAACAATGTTTCTGCTCTTACAGGATATGTCCGAACAAGAGATAATGAACCATTATCTTTTTCCATAATGATGGTGAATTATACCGTACCGATAAGTTTAGCCCAAGATTTACAAGATTTGATTTGTATGAGATTAGCAAGTTTTTCCCGCATTCCATATAAAGAAAGAGATAATGAGGAAAAATAATGTTATTGGTTATTTTAATTAAAAAAATGAGCTTTCAATATGCTCCAGCTGTCAACTAAGCTGTCGTTTCTGCTTATATCAATCCAATTTGATATAGACCAGAGTTGATTTGAACTCGGGATTAGTGTAAAGAACAAAGTGCCACTAAAGTTTTCTTTAATAGAATTCAAATTATGCGGTACATATAATTCATAATCCGCTGAATATACGGCAGAATCACTTAATAATATATCAAATCTGTCATTTGTGAATACTAAATTCGGACTTTGATTCTCTTTTAAATTGGAAATCATAGAAAGAAATGTCCTTTCTTCCTCATCAATACTCCAATTAGTAAATAAATTGGGGAATCTTGATTGTGCATCTGACGAAGGTGTAAAAGTAAATCCTTTGTTACTTCCTTGTATTGAATCAGCAAAACAAGAAATGTAATTCTCTATGTTTTTTTCTTTGATAGAACTGATTAAATTCGATATTACAATGTTCGCCGATGTCGGAGGTTGATAAGAAGAGCGACTGGAATTAGGCTTTTCGGGCGTTCTCGTTGAAAAAACATCACAAGAATTTAAAAAAAATAGAGAAAATAATAATATTATGATAAACTTTGATTTCATTTTTAACAATTTATCTTCTGAATAAAACAAATAATTTGTAAATTGCAATATAAACAATTCATTGAAAATAATTTTGATAATAATATATGAATATTGAAAAAATCAAAGAAAAAGCAAAAAAAATAAAACTATTTGTTATGGATGTTGACGGAACTTTAACTGACGGCAAAGTTTATTATTCTGCAAATGGGGAAGAGCTAAAAAAGTTTTCTATTATTGACGGAATGGGAATTGAGTTACTAAAAAAAGCCGGTATTGAAATTGGCATAATAACTGCTGAACAATCAAATATTGTTAAGGCAAGAGCGTCAAAATTAAATATAAAATATGTTATTTTAAATTCAAGAAATAAGAAGAAAGCCTTAACGGATTTGGCAAGTTCTTTGAATTTATCTTTACAAGAAATTGCTTATATCGGAGACGATATTAATGATTTACAAGTAATGCAAATTGTCGGATTAAGCGGCTGTCCTTTTGATGCTAATAGTTTTATTAAAGATATTAGTGATTATCAATGCAAAAACGTTGGGGGAGACGGTGCCGTAAGGGAATTTGCAGAGCTAATTTTAACAAGTCAAAATAAGAAGATAACTTTAAATGAAAATTGGTAATAATTAAGGGAGGTATTTATGTCTAATTCAAATGATTCAGGTTTCTCACAAGGATTTATCATCGGAGCTTTTATCGGTGGCACAATTGGAGCTATTACAGCATTACTTTTTGCACCTAAACCCGGTGTGGAACTTAGAAGAGATCTCGCAGAGAAATCACAAGATTTATATGACAAAAGTTCAGATTATTTGTATTCTGCAAATACTAATGTTGGTTCTGCAGTAACAAACACAGTTAATGAGGGCAGGATAAGAGCACAGAGTATTATTAATTCCGCGAAAGATCAAGCTCAGGAAATATTAGGTAGTGCAGAAACAATTCTTGAAGATGCCAAAAATAAAGCAAATACTACTAAAGATACTGTTCAAGATAAAATATCGACTTTCCGAGATGCCGCAAAAGCAGGAGCTGATACTTTTAAAAATGAAATTAAATCTTCAAAAGAAGAGGATTAATACTTTGGATTAATATTTAGGTGAAACTATGGAAATGGATTTAACTCTGAAAATTATTGCATTAATTGCTTTAATTTCATTCATTATACTATCTATTTTTGCAATGAATTCTTTAATTTCAGTTTCAAAACTGATGAAAGAAGTTAATAATACTTTGCAAGATTTATCAAAGGATTTAGTAAAAACTATTAATAAAATGAGTTCCGATTTTAATGAATTAAAGCATAAATCGGAATCATCATTGACTATGCTTGATAATTTGTCCAAAGAATTAACTATTTCAGCTAAAACTTTCAATAAAAATACACAAGGTTTAACTAAAACAATCGGTAATTATACAGGACTTTTAGATAAAGTCCACGGAAGAATTGCTCCACCGATAAATGAAGCGTCTGTTTATATTTCAGCAATAGCTAAAGCTATTACTGCTTTTTCAGGTATTTTATCAAAGACAAAAAAAGATTAAATAACATTATATAAAAATATAGGTGCAGAACAGTCTGCTGCACCTATATTTATTTGATTATTAATTGTAAAAGTATAATAGTATTCTACAATTAAAATTACATTAAAAATATTTATTTTGTTTCGGCTTTTGCTAATGGCAAGAATCTGGTTGCTAATGAGTAACTGCCAAATAATACAGCAACATAAACAATGTCACCTAAAACTGAATTACGGAAAAATGGAATAGCCAAAGTATAGCTACGCATTAAACTTTCTACTGATAATGGTTGATACATTGGGTCTATCATCCAAGAACCGAGATTAGTCAGCAAGAAGAAAACAACAGAACCTGATAATGAAGCAATAATAATATTCCTGACTTTGATATTTCTCTTTAATAAAAAGCCAATAAATATGCCTATAACAAAGCCTGAATAAACAAATATTGAAATCATAGAGAAACCTAAGAATAAATCACTCAAAAACATTGCAACTAATGGAGCGACAAATGCAATCTTTTTATTATCGAATAAAGCACCACCGAAAATAGCTATAGCCATAATAGGGGATATATTTGCCGGATGGTCTATTAGTCGTGTTAATGCCGCTAAAATTATCAAACCTGCCAATAAGAAAAATCTCGTATTATTTGTTGAATCTTTCATAATATCATTTTACTTTGTTTATTATACATTTAATTGATACAAAAATAAAAAAAATAAATCAATTCAATTTAAAAATTATAATATTCTTAGATAAGAGGGAATATACAGTTTATATTTTAGTTTACATAATGTAGATTATATTACATTATTATATGCTGAATTCTGAATAGCCACGAGCTTTAGCTCGTGGTTAGAAAATAAATAAAAACTAAAAAAGGCTTTAGCCAAATTTATATTATTTAGGCTTAATCCTGAATAGCCACGTGCTTTAGCTCGTGGTTAGAAATAAATAAGAACTAAAAAAGGCTTTAGCCAAATTTATATTATTTAGGCTAAAACCAGAATCTTTTGATATATTATTTGCCACGAGCCAAAAAAAACGGCTATTCATTTTAAAACCAATTCAGCTACGCTTGGAATGACATATAAAAACTTTATTTCCCGCCTAACTTATCTTTGTCTTCTTCGTTGATTAAAACTTTGAGTGTATTTAAAACCACAGGATCATTATCATTTAATCTGCGTTCAACTTTTTTCAGTAATTCATTTTTCATCATATTTTTCAAAGCAAAATCATAATCTTCTTCGGCATTTTTCTTTTTCTTCTTATCATCCATAATAAAACCTCACCTTGATTAATTAAATATTTATTTCAATAACGAATTATGATTTAATTTCATTTTAATTATAAATCACATTTATAAATTTGATTATTATTTATTGTATATTTGGGCTTCCCCGATAATTCCATACCATTGTATGGTGTATTTCTCGATTTTGATTTAAATTTATGATTATTTACAATCCATTTTTCATTTGAGTCGAAAATTGTGATGTTAGCTTTCTCGTTTTCTTTGATAAGTAAATCTGGTAAATGCAATATTTTTCTTGGCGTTACGGACATCATCCCAACTAATTTATTAAGGTCTATGATATTCTTATTAAGCAGATTGGTAATAGTCAAACCTAAAGCGGTTTCCAATCCGATTATGCCATAAGGAGCTTTTTCATATTCAACTTCTTTCTCGTGTGTAGCGTGTGGTGCATGGTCTGTTACTATACAATCAATAGTTCCGTCTTTAATGCCTTCAATTACTGCTTCAAGGTCTTGATTGCTTCTCAAAGGCGGGTTCATTTTAAAATTCGGATTATAAGTTATCAAATCATCGTCCGTATTTGAAAAATGATGTGGGGTTACCTCGCAACTAACCCTTAAACCGTTCTTTTTGGCATCTTTGACCAAATAAACAGCTCCTTTGGTGCTAATATGTTGAATATGGTATCTGCGATTGCCACAGTATTCCGAAAGTCTCAAATCACGTGCAATAATTATTTCTTCCGCAACAGTCGGATAGCCTTTCAGTCCTAATTTGCCGGATAAAACACCCTCATTCATTGCAAAATCATTTGTCAAAGTATGGTCTTCGCAATGTTGAGCAAGTAATAAATCCTTTGTTGAAGCATAATCGAAAGCTCTTTTCATAACTTCCGAATCCATAACGCTAGTGCCGTCATCGGTAAAATACAAAACTCCATAATCATTTAGCTCTAACATCGGAGACAAAAGTTTACCTTCTCTTTTTTGAGTAATTGATGCAGAAATATCGACATCAACTAAAAGGTCTTTTGCCCTTTGTTTGATAAAGTTTACAACTGTAATATCATCTATCGTAGGATTAGTATTCGGCATAACGCAAACACCGGTGAAACCTCCGTTAGCCGCAGCTTCGGCGCCTGTGTCAATATCTTCCTTGTACTCATATCCGGGTTCTCTGAAATGAACATGCATATCATAAAAACCAGGAGAGCAAACCCAATTTTCCGCATTGATTCTTTCAGTATCATTATCAATTTTGAAATCATCTTTCGATAAACTTTTGATTACACCGTCTTTTATCCATAAATTAAACACATCGTCCAAATCTTGCGTAGGACTGATTACACGTATTTTCTCGAAGTAAATATTCACGCTCTCTCCTATTCTTAAAAATGCAGTAATAATTTTACTAAATTACGAAAACAATGA
>CAZVPQ010000046.1:0-3076 GCA_964628675.1 uncultured Hyphomicrobiales bacterium
AATGAGTTATATCATTATCAAATATATAAACATGTGATAAAACTACATAATCACCGGGTGGAGATAATCTCGCATTCCAATAAGGCATTGTTATAATTACGTTTGCCCAAGGTCTTAGTATTGGAAATTGTTTAATCCTACAATATAAACATCTTTCCCAAAATAAAATATTTCTTGATGAATCAAGAGCTAACTGATTTCTGTATGAAAATTCCTTTATCATATTAGTATCGTTCGGATCACCTTTCCAAATCCAAGTCTTTTCCGGTTGAAACAATCTGTCAAATTCAGATTTTTGAAATATTTTACTCTTAATCCAAAACGCATGTAACTTAATGCCACTGTTATTGCTTAGTCTTATTTTAATGGGTACAGAAACCGCTTGACTGGCGGGAACAACAGTATAATGTAAACCCGCATCGATACTTATCAGTTCAATATCTGAAAATTCGCTCGACGAATTAATAATTCCAATATCATCTACAAAAAACTCATCTTCATCATCAGGGATACCCATAGGTGAAACTTGATTGTTTTTTGCATATTCTTTAATCCTAAATCTAAAATATCTTGCACCTTCATTTTTGGCTCTAATAAAAGTATCAGGAATGGGAATATAAATCTTTTTGAATTCGTAATCTATACCATCATCATAAAAATCATATCTTAGACCATTTACAACCCTGTTTGAATATTGAGGCGGTGCTAACACAGAATCAGGGTCGGATTCAAGAAATCCCACTTGATAACCTCCCCCACCGAATAAAGAGTATGCCGAAACATTGGTTTCAGGTTTTGCTCCTCCCCGTCTCGGGAGATAACGCCAATTCTCTTCCGGAATATTTGTTACCCATTTGCCCGTTTCCCAATCCGGACATGGGCGTGCATATTCTACTCTTAATTCATCGGGTTGCTGAACCTGATTATACCATTTCGATACCACAACTCTATGTTCACAGCCAACTAATGAATTATCCGACCACCCCCTTGCCCAATCATTTCTCTTCCTCGTTCTTTGTACCAACAAAGTTAAAATGCTTCCTTCTTTGCCTCTCATATCAATAGGCATAGATATAATTTCATCACCACCCCACTCACCAATAGGAATATTGCTCGGTCTGTGTAATCTTATACAAGGTGAAAATATTTTATAATCGGGAAAAACTTGATTATTAAAACATACGCTTGTATCTCGCGGTGCTAAAGGATGCAATGAAACATTGTCTCCGCTGACAACAGTAGCACCTTTGCTCACCCATTTGAAAACCGACGGAATAGCTATTTTGTTATGATGAGCATCTTCAATAACGTCAAATTCGTGTCCATCGTCAAAAAACACCTCATCGTTATGTATTTGCCGAATAACACTGAAATTGGAATTTAATGTATCATCAAATGGCCACATATCCTTATAACCTTCGCCTGTTTTAGGATTAATAGGAAGAGCTGTAACAGTAATTTTCATCAAACCAATATTAGTCCAGAACAGTTCATTCGGTTCAAAAGGCGTGAAGAAAATTTCAACAAATCCATAGGGCGGAATACCATTATATTGAGGGTCCAATTCATTCGCACTATTGTAATAATCACTGTTCATCGTGTCAGCTTCGTAATTTTTATCCTTAAACGTAACTTTGGAAAGTATAACTTTTGCAAAAGGAGATTGATCATATTTAGTTGCTAATGAAATACTATCTACGGTAATATATTTTTTGTATAGAGGTCGCTTTGTGACTTGATTGATAATAGTACATGTGACTCTAAAATTAAAATCTTGAGCTTGGTAGTTAACACCGTTAGGTCCTTGAATATCATTAGTTAAATTTTGAAGGATAGCAACCGGTTGCATCTGTCCTATTCGCTCGTGTCCGGCAAGTATTTCAAAATCTCGGGCTTGGCTTGTCGGTATTTCTTCTGTAAATTTATAACTGTCTTTTTCTTGTTTTCTAACTCTATAAGATATATCGAGAACTCTAAGTGTATTTTTCCATTGTTTGAATTTGATTGATTGTCCCGCTTTCGGCAGCGGAACACCTGCTAATCTATAATTTTGCCAAGCATAACTTGTCTGAGCATATTCACCCGCCCAAGGCAAAGTGCCTGTATATGTGGAATCCCCATTTGCATTTTTAGAATTATAATTCAGATGGCGGGCATTACCCGATACTCCGCAAGCCGTATTATACCTAAATAATTCATCTGCTTTGTGCCCATTTGCTATCCCTCTGAATCTCTCAAAAACATAAGTGATACTACTATCGCTACTATTTAAAATAATCTGTGCGTTCGAGGAAACATATAAATTATCACCGGGACCTACGAAATCAGGATTGTTTATATTAAGGGTTGGATTACTCCCACACCAAACACTCCCTTTTAATTGAGCTTCTACAAAATATATAATCAATCTATTATTAGTATCCCTATGATAATAAACTTTGCCTCTATCACGAACCTTTTTACTTTTCCGGTCCCATTGAGACAACCACAAATCACCTTTGAACAGTGCAATAACAGAAACATCTTTATTTTTGCTTAAATCATTAGGTATTTGATTTGGATTTTGAATTGCATATACAGCAGTTTGGAAACCCCAATCATCTTCCGTTTCATCTTTCAAACCATTTCCAGACCTCTGACTTCGACTAAACCAATCCCCACTCATCACATTATAGCAATTTGAATTACTATAACTATTAGAATCCAACTTTCTATGACCATTAGCAAAAACATAGCGAGAATTCGATAGGATAATATAACCATTTGTCGAAACATAAAAACTATCATAAGCAATCCCATTGAATATAAATTTAAAACCTATCGGAATTGGTCCTGCGATTGCATTATCAACAGAGTCGGTAGAATTTACAGGGTTATGAAAATACCTCAAACCTTCTTCGGGGTTTTCGTCCCAATAACTATCCGGTTTTTGATTAGCACCGCTCAATATTCTATGCCAATTATCCACATCTTCGCTTGTATCCAAAATACTTGCCTTTGGTTTCCAAGGTTCGGAAACAAATTGCTCATAACTATCCACCCAATAGTATCCTGTGGAAATAGCAGGACTTGTTCT
>CAZVPQ010000046.1:3176-10147 GCA_964628675.1 uncultured Hyphomicrobiales bacterium
ATTGCTCATAACTATCCACCCAATAGTATCCTGTGGAAATAGCAGGACTTGTTCTCGGATTTTCAATCGGGGTGCCGGATCTAACAAAAGGATAAGGATAAGGATTACTTGTTTGCCACGGTCCGAACAGACTTGTTTCACTTATTAAGCTTTTATGTTGTAAAGCCTCTTTTTTAGAATTAGTTTCACCTGCAAAAACATTTGAAGATAACAATACCAAAGTAATAATAGATACAAACAAAAATCTAATATTAGCATTTACATATCGAAAATGATGATTGAAGTAAATAAAAAAGCTTACATTTAACGAGTAGAATAATTTTCTCATTTTGTACCTTTTATATATTAAATAAATTATTTTCATTTATTAGAAAGGTGCAATCTCTAAAACATAGTAAATAATTTTATTTTGTTCTCTTCCTATATATAATAGACACAAAAACTGCAAAAAGGTCTCAAAATAATTAAAAATAAATTTAATTATCATAATTCATTGAATAATTTCGTGCAATTCTTAGGTATAATTATTTTTTCTTGTTGACTTTCATTGTTTTATGTTGTATATTTATTACTATATGTTTTTATATTGATTGCAAATTAATAAAAATAATTGTGTCATTATCATTTCGGAGGTCTTATGAAAACTTTTATTTTAATGACAAAGCTATCAGCGGAAATTTCTATGCACATGAAAGAGAGACAAACTATCGGCAGAAATTGGCTTGATGAAGTAAAATCCAAATGTCCCGAAGTCAAATTTATCTCACATTATGCTCTGTTGGGTGCCTACGATTTTTTGGATATTTATGAAGCACCCGATGATGAAACCGCCGCTATGGTCTCATTAATCAGTCGTGAGAACGGAGCTATCGAAGCTCAAAGTTTGACGGCTATTCCGTATAAGGAATTTCTTGAATTGACTAAAAAACTTTAATTTATTATTCATATTAATTTAGGTATAAATATGACAAGTTACAAAGTAAGAACTTTGCTGGTATCACTTTTTTTAGTACTATTTTCACTGGGTTTGACCGCAAAAGAAGAAGATGCCGTTATCGGTACTTGGCTTACACAGGATAAAGACGCAAAAGTAAAAATCTTTAAAAAGCATAATAAGTTTTACGGTAAACTTGTTTGGTTCAAAGAACCAAATAGACGAGGCAAGCCCAAAATGGATGACAATAATCCCGATAAAAGTAAAAGAAAAAGAAAATTAATGGGACTTGTTATACTTTATAATTTTGTTTACGACGAAGATTATGTTTGGGAAGACGGTGATATTTACGACCCGAAAACCGGCAAAACTTACAGTTGCAAAATGACTCTTTCAAAAGATAAGAATACATTGGAAGTACGCGGTTATATTGGTTTTTCATTGTTCGGAAGAACTTCCGTTTGGCATAGAGTAAAAGACAAGAAAAAATGATAGTTAAAAAATATTTTCAACCATTGCTGAGCGATTTTAAGTCAAATTCAAATGAAGTCAATCGTTTGGCAATGGAAAAATATATGAAGAATAAATTTTCTTACTTTGGAATCAAATCTCCCCGGAGAAAAGAAATAACACGAGCATTCTTTAAACAATACGGCTACCCCGTTAAATCCGATATTGAGGAATGTATTTTATTTTTATGGGAACAATCACAAAGAGAACTTCAATATGTAGCGATGGAATTATTTGCCAAGTTCATAAAGAAATCAGAAAAGGAATACATCGAATTAGTTGAAAAACTAATAATTACAAAATCTTGGTGGGATACAGTAGATTATATCGCCTCAAATTTAGCCGGCGTTCTTTTACGTAATTATCCCGAATTAAAATCAGAATATATACCCAAATGGTTAAACTCGGACAATATGTGGCTTCAAAGGACTACTCTGCTGTTCCAGTTGAAATATAAACAAGAAACAGATAATGAATTGCTTTTCTCACTAATACGAAAATTGTCATCATCAAAAGAATTTTTTATTCAAAAGGCAATCGGCTGGGCATTGAGGGAATACTCAAAAACAAATCCGGTGATAGTCAAGGAATTTATCAAATCAAATAAATTGGCTCGATTATCAGAACGTGAAGGAATGAAGATAATAAATAAAAAAATCCCGAATTCAGATTAACCGAATCCGGGAATATGCCTTGCTATTTTCCTAACCAATTTAACGAGACATTATTTTATTGAAATGTTTTGTGGCATCGCCATTATTATATTCTCTTTTTTAGACATATCAAACATATTTATCATATATTTAATATCACCTTTTACATTTTCGGGCATTGAATTATAGTAGGGAATAAATATGTCGGGTTTGATACCTAAATAATTCGCTAATTCATTTAACTTACTATTTTTTACTTCTGCATCGTCATCGTCATTGCCTTCATCAAGTCCGAATAATTTAAGAATTTTCGATATTTTGTTTTGCGGTCTCGGATATTCTTGAATAATCACATAATCGGAATCCGCAACACCGATACGACTTTTTGCGATTGATAAAGCTTTGTCAAATCCGCCGAGAACATCTACCAGACCTCTTTTATAAGCATCTTCGCCTGTCCAAACACGTCCTTTGGCAATAGCCCTTACTTCGTCATAAGTCTTATGCCTATGTTTGGCAACTTTGTTGATAAATCTATCATAAACATTTCTTGCCAATTTCTTTAATTGCTTTTTATCTCTGTCTTTGAATGGAATCAAAGTGTTCAACATATTAGCGGCGGGACCCGTTGAAATAGTATCAACCGACAAATCAAGTTTCTTCATCAATCCGCTCATATTGGGAACTGCCATAATCACACCAATTGACCCGGTAATAGTTGACGGTTCGGCAATAATAGTATCACAAGGAGCGGAAATATAATAACCACCTGACGCCGCAACATCACTCATTGATGAATAAATAGGTTTAACTTTCTTTGTCTTCAAAATCTCATTATAAATTTTATCTGAAATCAGAACAGAACCACCCGGGCTATCAACCCTCAAAATAATAGCTTTGATTTTGTCATTTTCCCGTGCGGATTTCAAATCTTTAATTAATTGTTTCGCAGTAATTATTAATTCATTGGAAAAGCCGTTTGTTTGTGCTTGAGTAATCATTCCGGAAGCATAAATAACAGCAATTTGTTTGTCTTTGTCGGCAATTCTGCTCTTGTCTTTTATGACAGGTAAATCTTGAATATAATTAGCAACAGAAACATATCTAACTTTTTTCCTTTTCCATTTTTTCTGCTTTGTGACTTTTGTATCCTTAGTTTTATCATCATTTTGCTTGCCTAAAATTTGAGTTTTAATCATATCTTTAAAGTCTGTTTCATACATCAAACCATCAATAAATCCAAGGCTAACTAATGAATCCGGAGTATAAATACCGCGATTTAAAGCATTTTTAATAAATTTATTATCTAATTTTCTATATTTTGCAGTAGCA
Source organism: uncultured Hyphomicrobiales bacterium (assembly GCA_964628675.1). Taxonomy (GTDB): domain Bacteria; phylum Bacteroidota; class Ignavibacteria; order Kapaibacteriales; family UBA2268; genus CAZVPQ01. The sequence continues at coordinate 6,606 of CAZVPQ010000046.1, forward strand.
TTTACAAAATGGTCATATCTCTGATTTAATAAAACCCTTAATTGATAGCGGGACGAATCTGTAAATTTCTTTTTGTCGTATTGGTCGCCGGCAGATTTAAAATCTTCGAACCCGAGAACATAAAATTTGATACCGATTTTATCAAGTAAACCTTTGTAAAAAGTTGACGTGATAGAAAATCCGTTGAGTTCAATAACTCCTTCCCTCGGCATAAATATTTTATCAGCTGGCAATGACAAATAATAATCCAATTCCCTACCGTAATCCATATAACTATAAATGAATTTGCCGGAAGTTTTGAAATTGTCAAGAGCTTGTTGCAATTCTTCAGCTTTGGCGAAACCCATAAAAGCCAATCCGTTTTTGATAACAATACCCTTTATTCTCGAATCGTTTTTTGCCCTGTGAATCGCTTTTAAAACATCAGTATATTTCGCTTGACTTTTAACACCAAATAAATCAAATGGAGAATCTTTTGTCCTTTCTTCGAGTTTACCATTAAAATTTAATGTTAGAACTGTGTTCGGTTTTACTTGATATGCTTCATGCTCAAAAGAACCGCTTAGTAAAGAAATCAATCCGAAGATAGGCAGAGCTATTATAAATAGAACAGCCACAATAATTATTACAGGTATCCACCATCTTGTTTTTCGCGGATACATATAATAAGGGGGCGGAGGTGGTACTACATTATTTTGTAATTTTTTTGACATAAACTATCCTTTCATAATAATATTTATATGGTTAATACGATTGAAAATGCTTTTTGTTACAAAGAGTATAATAATATGAGGATTTTAGTATGAATGTGCTGAAATCCCGTCGCAATAATTAATGAATTCTAAATATACGCTATTTCACTATTTTAAAAAAATTCAATAATTGCTATTTCCAACAATAGTTAAATCTTATAAACTACAAATCCAAGACAAATCCCAAGATTTCATAATAATTTTTTTACTCTATTATTCCTTGATGATTTTTGTTAGGAAGCACCTTTTCGTTTGATTATCAAATATTATAATATAAGCACCTGCTTCAAAAGTAGAAAAATCAATATTATTTGTTTTGATTTTACTAGTTTTTAGAATTTGACCGTTTATAGAAATAATTTCAAAATAATAATGTAAAAATTTATCAGGAACAATTATTATATTTTTTACAGGATTAGGATAAACAATAAAATTACTATTGAAAGTATTATTTGATACTGATAAATAATTACTATTGAATTCTAATTTTCTGTCCTATTGATAACTTATCTATTTTCACCCCTTTATTTTTGGCTTTCAGCCTCTTCAAACTAACACCGAATTTATGAGCTATCGAAGAAAAAGTATCACCTGAGCGAACTCGGTAATATTTAGGAGAACGGTTAACCTTTTTCTTAATCGGTTGTGAACTACCTTTTGATATATGAGGTTGTCTAACTTTCAAAGTTGAACCAAGGTAAACAGTATTTCCGGAAATAGTTTTAGGGTTCCATTTTTTTAAATCGTCTTCGGTAACACCATATATCGAAGCAATAGTATTGAGTGTCTCACCTTTTTTTACTTTGTGTGTCAATTTATTAGTGTTCGCATGTGATGAAGATTGATTATTTTTCAAATTAGAGTTAACGACTAATATTTGACCGATAATAATCTTATCATTTTTTAAATTATTCAGTTTTTTTATACCTGAAGTTGTAGAATGGTATTTTGTTGCAATTGAAGCAAGAGTCTCTCCTTTTTTTACCTTATGTCTAAATTTTTTCCCATTATGAGAAACAGATGTATTTTTAGATTTAGCCATGTTATTATTAGAAGATATGATTAATTTTTGACCGATTTTTAAATTATCTTCATCATAAGGAATATTATTAAGATTCCTCAGATCAACCATTCTAATACCATATTTATTAGCTATACTATATAAAGTTTCTCCTTTTTTTACTTTATGCTTTACATTGTTTTTAGAAGATATTTTCTTTTTAGCAATCAAGAAATTATTCTTTTCTTCTTTTTTATTCTTCAGATAAAAATCTTTATCAATAGGTATTTTAATAATTGAGCCACGTCGCAACCTTTTCTTTACAGATTTAAAATTATTTGCAACAGCAATTTCCTTTCGAGACAGTCCATAGATTCTTGCAATTTTAGACAAGGTTTCTCTTCTTTTAATTTTGTGCTCAATCCAAGGTTGCTTTTCTTCGGGTGTTAATAAAGAAAATTTAGCAACAAATAACTTTTTAGTATTCTTTGGTAATTTAATTGTATAAGATTTAACATCAGGAGGGGTAATGGATCTAATCAATTCAGGATTGAGATCTTGAATAGCTTCACGCGTAGTATCTACGCATTTTGCAATTACACTCAAAGAAAGAGGCTCATTAAGTACATAAGAATCATAAGAATAATCATCATCGAAATGTAAGCTGTCCAAATTAAACCCATACATTTCAGGATTTAGAGCAATTTTTGTAACAGCAATAAAACTCGGCACATAATGTTGAGTCTCGCGAGGCAGTTTTCTTCTGATAGACCAATAAGTAGTATCATTGCTATCAGCAGTCATTAGTGTCCTTCTGACTCTGCCCATACCACAATTATAAGCGGCTAATGCAAGATGCCAATCATTGAAAGTTTTATAAAGATCTCTAAGATGTCTGAAAGCGGCTTTTGTCGATTTTTCAGGGTCTCGTCTTTCGTCAACCCAAACCGATTCAGTATCATTCAAACCATATAATTGACCGGTACTCCTAATAAATTGCCATAATCCAACAGCTTTTGCCGAAGATACAGCATTTGGATTTAATCCGCTTTCAATCATAGCAAGATAAATCAATTCTTCTGGCATAGTGTCCTGAGCCGCTATTCTTCTCATCATAGGAAGCCATTTCGTACTTCTTTCCAGCCATTTCTTAAAGAATCTCTTGCCACCTTTCCTTCCTTCATCAGTAAAAAAAGCAATATTTTTATTGACTTCATCATTTTCATCTAAAGGAATAACTACTTTTTTGGGTTGAGGAATCATTGGTTCATTTCCAACAATATTTTTTGTAGTATCTTTTGGAAATTTAATTATGCTCAGTTTTGGCACTCTAACACTATCATAAGATTCCACTTGTTCGAATAACTTGTCGCGAATTAAAAAGAATGGCGAATCGTCGTTAAGCTCTTCGATGGATTGAATAAAACTTTCATAATCATCAATAATAGATTGTGCAAGATCGGTGAAGTCTTTATTATTTTCAATCTCGGGATAACTAACCAATCTATTTAAAATATTAATTGCTTGCTCAAAATATTTCGCCGCTTTTGTTGTATCACCTTTGTCAATCAAAATCAACGCTTGTAAATATTTCTGGCGAGACCTTTCTAAAGTTTTTAGCAAAATTTCATTATTATCAAAATTAGAGTTGTCAAGATCATCAAGTCCGGAATATTCATCAGGGAATAACAAAACTTTATTTTTATTTGTTTTATTATTTTTATTAATATTATTATTAATAGTAGAAGTCTGCGATAATAAACTATTATTAAATAAAACAAATAGCAATA
>CAZVPQ010000047.1:0-10105 GCA_964628675.1 uncultured Hyphomicrobiales bacterium
CTCTAAAAAGAGGGGATTTAGAGGTGGGTATAGTTTAGGGAACTTGTGTTTTAATTTGACACACCCCCAGCCCCTCTTAATAGAGGGGAGAAAGAAAAAAGTTTTCCCCTCTAAAAAGAGGGGATTAAGGGGTGTGTAAAATTATAGGGCAGTGTAAAAGAAACAAAATATTATGAAAAAAACACTATTCATATTAACAATAATCTTATTAGGATTAAGCTCCAACAATGAAGCTTTTTCACAGCAGTTGCGCACAAGCGGCAAGGTTATTAATATGGGTGTTATTAAATTAAAAGACAGACAATTAAAACAAACAGGCGGTAGGATAGAAAATGACAGTGGTAAAATTGTCATTGATGCACCTACCGCTGTTTTTTCTCAAGATACTTTAATGGGCAGAGTTGATTATATCCTAAACGGTGGAATTTCTAATAATCAATACGTCCCTCAAATTGTATATTACGATATACGTATGGCTGGTAATTCAAGGAAATTACTTACAGATACTACTAAGAATTTGACTTCATTAGCAAGATTTGTTTCTCATCCGGAAGTTTATATTAATTTAAACGATAAAAGCGAAATTGATATTTTGGGATATATTACGCATGATGGTTATGTTAATCTCGGCAAATCTACCGGATTAGTAACTATGGTCGGAGGCAATCCACAAGATATTGACGGCAAAGGATTATTTAAAGAGCTTGAATTGGATAACTCTACAGGGGCTGATGTAATTAACAGCGGCGGCTTTAGGGTTAATACTCAATTTGAACTAAGTAAGGGCGAATTTAGAAATTCGGATACGAATAATTTCGTAATGATGGACGACTCGAAAATTATTCGACACGTAGGAGCTTCAATTAGATATACACCGCAATTAGAGGGTGTAGTCTCGGTTAAATATGTTGGTTCGGGACATATGTTCACCGGTCCGGAAATACCCGACGACACAAATGCATTAGCAGATTTAGATGTACAGAACAGCGAAGGTATTACTTTGTCAAAAAACACAACTGCTAATAGAAAAGTTATTGTAGGAACTAAAATCAATACGGAAATAGATGACAACAATCAATTTGTTCTTACTTCCACTTCGGGTCAAGACCCTGAGTTCGGCAGTAACAATAGCGAGATTATCGGCAGTTTCAGAAGAACAAATTTGGATTTGAATAACAAAAAATTGTTGTTTAATAATAATTTTACTTATGCTTTATTTGTCAAACCCGAAGATGCCAATAATATTAAAGAATTGACTTTCAGAGTTAGACCGAAAACATTTCCACCCAATTCAGAAACTAATACAAAAGTTATTCGAGATATATACATTTCTGCGGTTGATGGAGCTGACAATCCTGTGATGAGCGGTTTAAATATGGAAGTAGGTTACGGTTGGCGAAATTCTAATGATACTGCAAAAAATGAGACTAACGGTTTAAAGATTAATGATGTAATATTGCAACACTGGGCTAATTCCAAATGGAATGATATTAAAACTTCTCAAGTTCCTCAATTGAATAACCCTGACGAATGGGCTTATAGTTATGCAACACAAGTAAATCAATTGGGACAATTTGCTATTGGCATTAGCAGTATTGGCAATTTGGTATTTTATTCACGTGCTTTATTGGAAGGACCTTATAGATTTGGCTCTATGGCAAATGATTTAGCGGCAAAAAATTTGATTCCGACGAAACCACCTAATATGTATCCTTATAATTTAGATCCGTATCTTGATTCTACAATTGCAGACTCTATTAGTCCCGATGTTGTAGATTGGGTATTATTAGAGTTTAGAAAAGATTCAATGGATACACAGGATAAATTTTACAGATCTTGCTTTATACTTACTAATGGACAAATAGTAGATGTTGACGGTCAATCAGCTGTAAATACATCTCGATTTGGGGCAGGCAAATATTTTATTATATTGAGACATAGAAACCACTTGGCTGTTGCTTCATCTGATTTGATTGATATTGAGCCGTCGTCGTCAACACCTCCAACATTTAATTTTACAAATCCTGCAAATGTACAAGGGGGTGCATCTGCTTTGAAACCTGTTGGATTTGACCAAAATAATTCATTGATTTTCGCTCTAATCGGCGGTGATGTTGATGGTGATGGTGTTATAACAGATTATGATAAACAATATATAAGTGGTGGTGAAGCTAATCAGATTTGGGAAAAACGAGATTCCGAAGGATATTTGAATAGAGATGCACTATTATTAGGTATAATTAATACTAAGGATATTAATTTGAGTTGGAACAATCGCGGACGTTTTTCATTTGCACCTAATAAATAAAGAAATAATATTTTAAGAAATAAATTGATAAATATGCTTATAAATAAATTTAAATATTTTTTTTTTGTATTAATATTATCTCAAGCAACTCTTGTCTCTCAAAATTTAGATAAGTATGCTGTTGTTAGTATTGACAGTTTAAGATATCAAACAAATCAACAATTTGAATTTAGTATTAATATTACCAGAATTTCAGACAAATGGGATAGATTTGCAAATGCTACTATAGATATTGGATTTGCTGATTCTACTTTTGCAATTGATACTACAACGCTTCAGATTGCATACATACCTAATAGTACTCAAATACAAAATTTGCAATTGGGAATATCGGGTTCGGACTTGCCTGAAAATTCATATTATATGACCCCAAGAATTGTTAACGGAAGAATTAGTATTACAATAAGCGGACCAAAAGACTATCAAGATTGCGAATTTTTTGATTTAAATGTTCCTAAAAGGATTGGTAGATTTTCATTATTGTCAACATCTAACAGAATCCCAACCCAATTAAAATTTTTAACACCACAATTTTATTATCAAGCATTAGCATATAAAACACAAGATGAAATCAAAATAAATGATGTTCATTGGTATAGTGCCAACGATAATGTCGAAATGGGAGTTAATTATCAAATAGATGACAAACAACCCAAAATGGTTGTTGAAAGATTTTGGGCTGAGTATGCAGGTGATAAAAAAGTTACTTTGCTATGGATTACATCTAGCGAACCTGTTCATAAAGGTTTTTTATTAAGAAGATTACTTTTTCCTTTTGACGAATTGCCTATTCCACCCGACACACTTCCTGGCGAAAGAGCAAAGAAATTGGAAAACAAAGATTTTAATTTTGGTGTAGGCAAATGGGATAGTGGCGATTTGGTAGATACTCTATTAATTGGAAATATTATGCATATGAATGGTTATAACTATACTTATAATTATGACACAGTAGATTATAGAGAAGAAACATATTGCTATGAGTTACTGTACCAAGACGAGAAAAATCAGATTATTCATCTTGACACAACATGTATTGAAATACCTAATGTAATAATTTATTCTGCCAGTGCTGAACCTAACCCTTTTGAAGAACAGACAATTATTAAGTTTAAATTATTGGAAGATGCTGTTATTAACTGCAAAGCTTATGATTTAACAGGAAAACTTTATGATGATTTGCTTCAAGATGTCAAAATGTCCAAAGGCGATCAACAATTAGTATTTCGCCCAAGTTATTCGGCATCTCAAGGATTGTATAATATTATTATTCTTGCAAAACCTGTTCAAGATAATCCAATAACCATAGGGCGAGCTATATTAAAAGTGCAATTTGTTAGAAAATAACTATTATTTTTAACATTAATTATCATTTTTTCGTTTTTAATTTAGCATTTAATGATAAAAAATAATAAATTGCTAAAAAAAACGATGGATTTATGCAAATAAAATTGTTAAAATATATTTTAGTATTATTTTTATTTTTTACAAGTGTTTTACAATCACAAGAAAATACATTTGTTGGGAATGATTTTTGGGTTACTGAAAAATTAGACACTGTTTTATTACATAGAGTGCATACTCCCATTTGGTACGGAATTATGGCAGGTGGTAATTACAATATGGATTTGGGAGAATTAAAATTACCGCGTAGACCTTTGGACCCCCCCGACGACAACAATAAATTAATTGATTATATTCCTGTTTCGGGAAGCGGTTATTTTATTGGGGTTGCTTCGGATTGGAGACCAATAAATGCTAAATACGGCGTAGGCTTAAAAGCATACATTATTGACGATTGGACATCTACAGCTTTTTCTGGAAAGTATAAAGATGAATTACAAACTGAATACGATGACCAAACAAATTTTAAATATTTAACTATAGGATTATCGGGCAGATATGATTTAGGAGTATTTAACCTTCACGCTTATGGAGGATTAAATGTAGGTATTAATTTAGCTACCTATTACTTACTATTTCGGCATCATGTAAATAATGCCCCTATTGACCATGATTATAAAAAACACTATTATTCTAAATTGAATACCCGTTTTGGGGGTCAATTAGGATTAGGGTACGAAAAAATAATAATGGATATTAATCATAGATTACGACTGCAATTTTCACCTTATGTTGAAATCAATGCCGGTAGCGCAATGTTATCTCTCAACGGTTCTTCATGGAATACAGTAACATTTAGAGTCGGACTTTCGTTCAAGTTCAGTCCTGACAAAGCTGTTTTTGATACATTAAAATATGTTCCTCAAAAAGAAAAACTCCCTGTCTTGTTAACAGCATTAGATATTAAAAGCGAGGTTTCGTTTCCCGGCTTCAATCTCGAAGGAGCTATGATTACCGGCGAATTAGCCGCTGTTGAGAAATCAGTTGCTGAAAAAGAAGTCAAAATTGAGCCAATTATTAGTCTATCGGTAGTTGCCAAGCCTGACATTTTAAAAGCAATTGCTGAAAAAGCTGATATTGTGTTGGCTGGTTCAAGCAAGCCAAAAGAAAAAATTGGTGAAGAAATCAAGAGAATCAAACTTCTTGAAAATGTAAAAAAGACTTTTAATTACTCTAAATCCGCAACTGTTGATTTGTCGAAGGAAATGAGGACTTATTTAGATCAAGTTGCAGTTTATTTAAAAGAGAATCCCGGCACCTTGTTAGGTATAACCGGACATTCAGACAATCAAGGCACATTTATTCAAAATGATGCAAGAGCAAAAAAAAGAGCTGATAATGTTGCCAAATATTTAATGAAAAAGGGTATTTCTCTAAGAAGATTATTGGCTTCCGGAAAAGGTTCGATTCAACCAATTGCGAGTAATAAGACGGAAACAGGCAGAAGAAAAAATCGTAGAGTCGAAATTAAAATTGTGCCTTCACCTAAAAGAAATAGAAGAAAAAAGAAAAAATAATTTGTTTAAATAATTTTTTATTTGAAATTCTAACAAAAAAATATTAGTTTATTAATAAGTTGATAGTGATTTTCGAAAAATGTTAATAAAAAGCATAAAATAAATTTTAATAATATTGATGGTAAATTTATGAGTGAGAATACCAAACCTGTTTGCGTGATTGAAGACAACACCCCTATAAGGAAGTTATTAACTACTATTTTAGAGAGATCAGGTTTTAGTACTGTATCATTTGCCGATGGAACTTCAGCAATTGATTGGATAAAACAAAATGAAGCTGTTATAATATTAGTCGATTTTGTATTGCCCGATTTAGATGGTGGTGCAATAGTTGATTTTATTAGAAAAATGCCCAACGGCAATAATGTTCCTGTAATTGCTGTAACCGGATTAGCTCAAGAGCATGACAAAGAAAGAATTATGAAAATGGGATTTGATTCTTACATTTCAAAACCTATTCAAACTGCTACTTTTGCTAAAACTGTCCAAGAAATTATTGACAAAAAGAATAGTTAAGTTCTTTCTTTTCCTTTAAATAATTAATTATTTATTGATAATAATAATGGAATATGGCGAATAAACAAATTGACCAAGGCTCATCATACGAAGCAGTTTTAAAGAAAGCTACTAAAGGGAAAGTTTCTTATTTTAGCTTTTCTAAAATTTATCCGGCTTATATAACCTTGCTAATTACTTTTGCGGTTAGTTTCGGACTATGGAGATTAGTTTCTAATCAAGTAGAAAATGACAACCACACATCATTTGATAAAGCCGTTACCTCTGTTATGACCAGATTTGAAGGAGAGTACCAAAAGAACAATCAAGTTCTTACTTCGGTTAGAGGTTTGTACGATAATTTAGTGCAAGTTGTAAGAGATTATTTTAATTTATATGCTTCGATTCCTACTAAAACTATAGGATCATTAATAGGCGTAATATATTCACCGAGGGTTAAAAATAAAGAAATTGATGACTTTTATTATAATATAAGATCTCAAGGTCTTTGGGATTATGTAATTTATCCAGATGGAGTTAGAAAATCTTATTATCCAATCCAGTTTATTGTTCCTTGGGAAAAAAATCAACAATGGAGCGGATATGATCTTTCTACGGAAAGTTTAATAAAAAATGCTATTACAAAGGCTATGGAAAACAATGAAGTTGTTGCTACTCCTATTTTTAAAGTCAGAACTGATACTTTAGGCTTTTATTTGATATCCCCAATATATAAAAAGGGGAAACCGGTAAAAACCCAAAAGGATAGAATTAAAAACTATGATGGTGCCGTTATACTTTTAATAAATTCTAATGATTTCTTTAAAAATAGTCTTGGCATTGGGAATCAAAGTGATACAAGTATTGTTTTCCAATGTTATAATACTAATAGTAGCAAAGATGTTGTCTTTAAATCAAAAAATCATTCGGTATCCAAAGTAGATTACGAACCGGAATTAGCTGAAGAGAAATTCTTAAAAATAGCAGACAAAGAATTCCCTGTAAAATTTGAAACTATTCCTGATTTTGGCGGGTCTTTTCAACAGATAGCTCCAATATTAACTTTAGCTGTATCGTTGATTCTCAGTCTATTGGCTTCAGCATTTATTGTCAATGTTGTAAACAGAAAACAAAGTGCTTTAAGTTTGGCTGAGAGGATGACAAGGTCGCAAAGACGTATTGTAGAATCATCTAATGATATTATTGCAGTCCTTGATCTTGACGGAATTTGGAAATCTATGAACCCCGCTTCGGTCAAAATCCTGCAATATCAACCCGACGAACTGGTTAATCAGAAAATAGACAAATTATTTGTTAATGATACAGGTAAGGCTAAATTTTATCAAATTGTGGAATCACCTTCAGATAACTTGACTCAGAAGTTTGATGTTGAAATGTTATCCAAAAATGGCGAGATTAAATGGATTAGCTGGAGTTTGTCTGTTTCCAGAATTGAAGGTATGGTTTATACTACCGGTAGAGATGTAACTTTAGAGAAAATTGCCGAAGGGCAAGAAAAAATTAGAAATAAACAAGTTATGCTTGCTGAACAGTTGTCAAGAGAAGCCAGCGAATATAAATCAAGCTTCTTTGCCAAATTGAGTTTACAGTTGCGTAACTCTCTAACAGGTATTTTGGGTTATCTTGATTTGATTGCATTTAAAGCTTATGAGACTGACGAAGAGCATGACTCTTATATTGAAGAAGCAACTAAATCTTCTCGAGAAATTTTGAGTTTTGTTATGGATACTTCCGACACTTGGGGTATTTCAGAAAGTAGTGGGGGCGAAGATGATTCCTTACGTGTTATGACTCCGGTTAAAGTTGAAAAACCTATCAATAAAGCTGTCGAAGAGTCCAATAAAAAACATGAAATTATTTTTAATCTTGACAAGAGCATTAATGAGCATTTAGCTGTTATGGATATGAATCTTCTCGCAAAAACATTATCAGATGTTTTCGATATATTCATTGAAAATCAAAATAATCCTAAAATTAATATTAAAGCTCGTAAATTAAGCAATGAAGAAATGACAGAGATTCTAATTTCATCATCAAAAAATATATTGTTGGCTGAGATGATTGATATTTTTAATAAGAATCAAGATAAACTTATTGATTCATTAAAGGTGGATAAAAATGACATATTGCTTAGATTTGCATTAGCGGCTTCTAATTTCAGGATGCTTAATGGCAAAATTTCTTTAAGCTCCGATGAAAATGCAATTAAATTATCAATTAAAATGCCATATAACTTACAAAGACAAGAATCAGAAGCATAAACGAAAGTTTTTTTTTTAGTAAAAGCGATGCAAATTTGTATCGCTTTTTTTATTCTTAATTGTATTTTATGTTATGATTCTTGAATTATTTATATATACCAAATCTATTTGGGGTTCTATATCAATTTTAGTGGGTTATTAAGTATCTATTTTTAAAAAATTAAATTGTGCTCATTGCAACAAACATTAATAAATAATGATTAAACGGAAAAAATTTTCTAGTTCTGAATTGAAAAATAATATGTTGCAATTACCTCGCAAACAAAAATTCTGAATTCTGAACAATTGAAAATATATAGCAAATAAATTCCCCTCTATCAAGAGGGGATAAAGGGGTGTGTTCTATTGCAATTCTGAATTGAAAAAAGATATTTGAAAATTGTGTTATTGAAAATAAGAAATTGAAAATTAACCACTAAATATGATGAATCTAAAATATATTTTACTGCAAGTACTGATTTCCATACTAATTATGATTCTCCATTTGAAGTTATGGCAATAAAATTAGGGTCAAATAAATTGGATTCTAATCCCGATAGTTTATTTGTTATGCCTTCTACGTTTTACAATGAATTATTTTTATTATTGAAAAAATAAATCACAAAAAATGCAAACTATCCCTATCAAATTTTATAATTTGATAGGGATTTTTTTGTATTTAAGTTTCATAAAAGATTTTGTGTTTTTATAAAAGATTTTTTATATTTAATTTTTATTAATTTTCGAACCGCAATAAATGGAAGAATTACTTTATTTTTATAATGTTATTGGCATCATCTTAACACTTTTTCTTGTAGCATTCCTTTGGACAACGATATCTGAACATAGAGAAAACGCTACATTGAAAGTATTGATATTTGGCTTATTATTTATCCTTTATTGGTTTGTTTTTGATATAATATATATTGATTATTTCTATATGAAAATTATTAATATTTCTATTCTTACTATTTTCAGCTTGCTCTTTTTCCTACCTATAGGTAAAAATAACGGAATAATAATTAATATTGATTTTGCGAAATCCAAGCGGGTTGACGAGAGAGACACAATGTTTGCACGGAGTTATTTGATGCAAGATTCAAACGAATATAATGTATATTATCAGATGCACCCCGAAAATAAAAAGATTGACGATAAAATACGGGCTTTGCCAAAACTATTATCCTCGGGTAGTAAATATTATAATGAGTATCATTCAAATTACGTACGTTCATTATTTGATATTGAAGAGAGCAGAGTTGATGAAGTTGATGGTACAGTTAATCCGCACAAAAAAATAATTGATGATATTGAAGCTTCAAAATTAATCAAAGAAATAACCTTACATTTGGGAGCAGATGAAGTTGGAATAGCTCTTTTAAATCCTAACTATATTTATTCTAATTCAGCTATTGGACCCGAGAAATGGGGTAGTTCAATCAACAATAATCACAAATATGTTATCGCATATACTCTTGAAATGAATTATCATAATGTTGAACAAGCACCGAGAGTGGGCATTACTGAAGAATCTGCTAATAAATATCTTATAGCCCAACATATTTCCATTGCTCTAGCAAAATATATCAGAAGTCTTGGCTATTCTGCTCGAGCCCATATATCTGGGTCAAATTATCAAATTATGCTTCCTCCGGTGGCTTATGATGCAGGATTAGGCGAGTTAAGCAGAATGAATTACTTGATTTCAAAAAAATTCGGTCCACGTATTCGTCTTGGTGCAGTAAGCACCGATTTACCTATGTCCTTAGATAAACCGATTAAATTTGGTGTTCAAGATTTCTGCGAAAAATGTTTAAAATGTGCCTATAATTGTCCTTCAGGAGCTATTTCAAAAAATAGTAAACAGGAAATCAGAGGTGTCGAAAAATGGCAATTGCAAATTGAAAAATGCTATCAATATTGGAGAATTATTGGTACTGATTGTGGTCTTTGTATGAAAGTTTGCCCTTTCAGTCATCCAAATACTTTGATACATAATATGATTAGGTACGGAATTAAAAATTCCGTGTTTGCAAGAACCATTTCCGCTTGGGGTGATGATTTAATTTATGGCAAGAAATTTAAATATTAAGTTTTTCTTATTGATTATTTCAACTTAT
>CAZVPQ010000048.1:0-9965 GCA_964628675.1 uncultured Hyphomicrobiales bacterium
GTCAGGCATTTTCTTTTTTAATTTTTTAAAGAAAGTATTATTCTTTGGATTCCCCAAAATAATAATTGATCTATTTTTCCAATCAACATTATCAATTTCATCACAAGAATAAGCATCGGCTTTTAGTTGACTTTCAATTATCATTTTCTGCAAATCTTTGGACAAAGAATATTCTTTGGATTTCTTTTTAGGTAAAATGATGATTGGATTGTCATTAAGAATTTTTTCAAATGTAAAAGGGATTTCCCACTTGTTCAAATGACGCAAACATTGAAAATCAGGGTCTAAATCAATACTTACTATATCTGATTTCTCCGTAAAATTGAACATATTAATTTCTTTGTCGATTTTACAATTGTGCCAGACAGTATCGTTTTTTGTTATAATTCTTACCGGAACCCACATATAATATTTTTTTTGTTGTACAATGGAAAAATTCAACTCATTTCCTTTGATTACTAACTCGTTTAAAATCAATTTTGGTCTATCAGTATTTTCGAGCCATTGTTTGAAAATTTTTGCTATGGGAATATCAATTTTGTTTTTCTTGGCGAAACCTTGGAAAGTATATTGCAAACTAAACCAAGAAGCTCTTCTGCCGGTATATTTTTTAGCGAATGTTCTAATTGCTTCAAAGAATTTATCCTGCCCCATCATTTTGTACAATTCATAAAAAAGAAATGCACCTTTTGAATAACCAATAACAGCATCATCTTTAGTTTTTTGATACATAAAATCTTCGAGAGGGTAGTTTTCGGATTTTGGCAAATCCTCCATTGAAGTCAAAGCTTTTCGCCTCCATTCTTTTGCTTTTTTTTCATTATGACTAATTACATTAAAATAGTAATTAGCTGAAAAAGTTGTCAATGCTTCGCACCAATTACCGGAATGATTGTTAATATAAACGCTATTGCCCCACCAATTATGGCAAAATTCATGAGCTAAAGAACCTGGTGATAATAATACCCAAGGCATTTGCAAAAGTTTGCCAGAAATTAAAGTATAGCCGGGCATACCGAATCCGGTTGCAAAGAAATTTTCAACTAATGAGAAATTGCTATATGGATATTTACCGAATAATTTAGTATAAACTTTATAATATTCAATCATATTTGTAAGGTAGGAACTCAAGTATTTGTTTTCGCTCAAACTATAAACGCTAAAAGTTTTCCCATCGTAAACGGAATCCATCATAATAAAATGACCACCTACAAGAGTTAGATTGTCGGCAGATAATTCTGTTGTAAATTCCTTGGTTTCCCACCCGTTTTCATTATTTAGAACTTTAGGTATTCCTGATGTTATTATATCTATATCATTTGGGAAAGTAACTTTAACAGTCATTTTAGCCATATCGTCTTCAGTATAAGGATAAAAACTTCCTGCAGGCAGATAGACTCCCTCGCCTTTTTTAGCAGAAATCATACCCTTGGAATAAGAATGCCTTTCCCTAATAGTTGTTTTTTTCGGTGGATAGTATAAATCACCTTTATAACTAATTTTTATAGTCAATAATTCTTCTTTGACAACATCAATATTTATATTATTATAGCCGTTATCTTCTTCAACAGTATATTTTAATTGCCCGTCAGGAGAACTAATCGATTCGATTTGTAAATCTTTGATAAGAGTAAAATTTGCAGTTTTCACAATAGGATTTTTAAATTCAAGATTATCGCTTCCTTCAAGAGAGTGAGTCTGAGGATTAATTTTAACATTAATATCATGCTTAATTATGTAATTTCCGAATGAATGTCCGCCGCCCATTCCACCTGAGTACATACGAGGAGGTTTAGGGTCGAGAACAATGATAAAATTACCATCTTTGGAATAATTATCATCATAAACAATTTCTTTACCTTTTTCAATATACTGAGGTGAGATTACAGCAATTTTTAAATTTGGCATTCTTGCTTTGAGTTTTTCAACTGTTCCTAACCATGCATTAGAATGGAAAGCACCATTAAAATGAATTACTTTTTTGCCGTGATTTGCTTTTAAATAATTAGCAATACTTTCCGCCATAGTTTCATCTTTTAAAGTTTGTGCACCAAAATATAAATACAATGTATTTTGTTGATTTGGCTCTATTTTTGAATCCGGTTTTTCTCCAAAATTCGCCATCATAGTTTCAATAAAATCCTTTTGATATTGATCATCGACAACATTTATATCTTTGGCTATCATTTTCCTTTTGGCGCTATCCAATTTATTGATAGCAGTCATTCCTTTTCTTGCATAAAGTCCCGCATAATTTCTCGGAACATTAGCGGCAATAAGATACGAGGAATTGTTTTTAACAATTTCTAACAAAGGTTTGTAATCTGTATCGTAATTTCCCCATAACTTGCAAGATTTTTTAAAATCCTTCTCATCAATTTTGCCATTAATAAAATCCGACACAACTTGTTGATTGTCTCGTTCGAACATTTCCATTGATACAGCAGTATTTGAATTTAAAGCGAAGTATTTTGCTAAAAAATCTTTTTCGAGATTATGCACAATTCCATCGTCGTGAAACTCACCGAAGAAAACAACATCATATTTTTGCGATAATTGTGCTAATTTATCAACATTTATTTCTTGTTTATCAGCAGAATTAAAGATTTTATAATGACGTTCTGCATTCATTGAATAAAATGATAATAATAATAAAACAAAAATTATTTTAAAATTCATAACATTACCCTAAATAAATTAACTTTTAGTTTATTCTAATTTAACTTTACGAAATTATCGAAATAAAGTTCTAAATTTAATAGAAATAGTTAATTTTTAATATCATTATATCTTTCGAGTTTAAACGATTCACCAAGATATAATTTTTTAACATCTTCATTTGAAGCAATTTCCTCGGCTGTTCCGGAAGTAAAAATATTACCATCAATTAGTATGTAAGCCCTATCGGTAATAGATAACGTTTCGTGAACATTGTGATCAGTAATCAAAACTCCGATACCTTGATGCTTTAATTGTTTAACCATACTCATAATATCCTCGACTGCAATTGGGTCTATACCCGCAAAAGGTTCGTCAAGTAGGATAAATTTAGGATTAGAAGCCAAGGCTCTTGCTATTTCACATCTCCTTCTTTCGCCACCGGAAAGCATATAACCTTTACTTTTACGAATATTTTGAATACCAAAACTCTCTAATAATTCTTCTAATCTTTCTTTTCTCTTTTGATTAGAAATAGATTGCAATTGCAAAATAGATTTAATATTGTTTTCGACTGAAAGTTTTCTAAAGATTGATGCCTCTTGCGGAAGATAACTGATCCCTAAATGAGAACGCTTATACATAGGCAAATGAGTTATATTTTTATTGCCTAATTTTGTGTAACCGGCATTAGGTTTTATCATTCCGACTATCATATAAAAAGTAGTTGTTTTTCCGGCACCGTTTGGACCGAGCAGTCCGACAACTTCGCCTTGGTTAAGAGTCAAGGAAACACCTTTTACAACAGTTCTATTTTTAAATCGTTTTACTAATCCGTTAGTAAATAAGCTACTTGATTTGTCTTGTACAAAATGATTATTTCCCATATTATTAGACTATATCGGTTTCAAATAAAGTTTTAATTCTTTCTGCTTATTGTTTCTCATTACTACAAAATTTAATATATCGCCTGCCTTAGCATCAAGCACGTTAATATAGTAATCATCAGTGCGAAGAATTTTATGCCCGTTAATTGATAACACAATATCTCCCGGTTCAAATCCTGATTTCTCAGCTTGAGAACGTCTTTTGATACTATAAATTACTACACCTTCTTTAATATCAGTATCCAAATACTGAGCTATATCATTATCAATCTGTCTGACTTCCACACCTGTAACAAAGTTACGATTTATTTTTTTATGCTTTTTCAAAATATTAATAATTTTTTTGATTCTATTTATAGGAATAGAAAATCCAATACCAATAGAACCGGCTCCCTGTTGACTTTGAGCGGTTGAAAATATCACTGTATTCATACCGATAACTTTAGCATTGGCATCAAGCAATGGTCCTCCGGAATTGCCGGAGCTAATCGCCGCATCTGTTTGAATCATTCCCTTATATACGCTTTGGTCTTTCAATAAATTAACACCTTTATTGGAAACTACTCCAACTGTAACCGTAGGTTGTGAATTAATATCAAACAATCCAAAAGGATTCCCAAATGCTATTACCCATTCACCTGTAAGTATATCATCGGAATTCCCTAATTTTAAATAAGGATAATCATTACCTTTGATTTTTAATAAAGCTACATCTGATACAATGTCCGAACCAATTATTTCAGCATCGTATTTGCGACCGCTTGTTAGAGTAACAACAATTTTGGAAGCATTACCTGCAACATGATAATTAGTAAGTATATATCCATCCGGAGAAATAATAAATCCGGATCCTAAACCCTCGATTTTATATTCTTTATATTGACGTTTGAGTCTTCCCCCAAAAAATTGTCTGAAAACAGGGTCATTAAAAAATGGATTTCTGTATTCTACTTTTCTTACTTCTGTTACATTAATACCTACAACAGCAGGATTAGCAATTTGAACAGCCCTTGTTATAGCATTTTCTCGTGTAACTGAGATATCCTTATCGTTATTTTCTTTTTGATTAGACTGAGTATCTTCATCGTTGTAAATATGTTTTTCAGACTTAATATTAGTTGTTGTTTCAATAGGCTCAAACTTTTTGGCTTTTGATTGGCAACTGCTAAAAGTTATTAAAGATAAAAGAATCAATCCGATAATTTTAATCCCAATATATTTCATATTCTATCCTCACCTTAATTAGTATTAACGACTGCAAATGAAAACTGATTGTTTAACAATTTATTGTAATAATAGAAATCGATAATTTTTCAAAGCAAATGTTTTTTATTTTTTGAATTTGAATAAAATTTATTTTTGAATTTGAATAAAAATAATGAATTTTTACTCAAAAATGTATGATTTATACTAAAATTAACGATTTTCTTAAAGAAAATTAATAAATTATTAAATTTATGTTCAAAAAGAATTGGAAATTTAATGTATATGAGATAACTTTGTATTTCTATATTAAATTAAAAATTTAGATAAATAAGTTTATTGAAAGTATATATATTAAGGAGTTTTATAATCAATGGGTACTCTTGAAAGAATTAGGCAAACGTCACCGTATGCATTAGCGTTATTCGCTATTATATTTATTGGTTTTATGGTAGCTTCCGATGCTGATTTTAGTACATTAATGCATAGGGGGAAAAATTATAAAACGGATCCGGTTGCTATTATTAACGGTGAAAACGTTCTTTATAGCGAGTTTAACGCTAAAGTTCAGAAAAGAATCGAACAGCAGCAATCTAGTGCAAAAGACAATCCTGATTTTGTGGTTGACGAAAAACAAATTAGGGCAGATATTTGGAAAGAAACTATCGAGCAAACCTTGTTGAAGCAAGAAGCTAAAAAAGCAGGCATTTTTGTTGCCGATGGCGAGATATTAGATGTTATGTTGGAAAATCCTCCCGAATTTTTGAAAAAAACTTTTACTGATTCAACAGGTAAATTCAACAAAAACGTTTATCTTGACATCGTTACTAATCCTGACAAATTGAGAAACTATATGCCGCCTTCAATGCCGGCTGAACAAATCCAATCTCAAATTGATAATTTCAAAAAAGATTTGATTAACATTGAGATTTATCTTAGGGAACAAAAATTGTCCGAATCGACAAAAACTTTTGTTAATACAGCGGAAACAATTCTCTCCCCAAATTTTGTCAAGGAGAGATATGTAGCTGAAAATTCATCTACATCTGTTGATTATATCTTTTTTGATGTCAATTCTATCCCCGATATGACAGTTACAGTTAGTGAAGACGATATAAAAGCATACTATAATGAGGTTAAGCAATATTACAAGCAAAAACCTTTAAGAAGATTAAAATATGTTAGATATACTCTCCACCCTTCTAATGATGACACAACAAGAGCTATCAGAAGAGTTGCAAATATTGATAAAAGTTTGCAATCTGCAACAAATGTTCAATCTCAAGACAGTATTTTCGATGTAAAAATGATTGAATACGGTGGCGAAACAAGTGATTTCGTTATGGCTGCCGATGTTGATAAAAGGAAAATGGTTTATTTGGATACTTTAAAGAAACTTCAAGTTGTCGGTCCGATTAATCTTATGCCCGATGGCGTTTTCTTTTTTAGATTAGATGATAAACGCTCAGGCAAAAATGAACAAATTAAAGCAAGCCATATTTTAATTAAAGCCAACAACAATCCTGACAGTGCCAAAAAGGAAGCTTTAAAAATTCTTAAAATGGCAAAAAGCGGTGAAGATTTTGCCAATTTAGCAATTAAATATTCAGAAGATAAAGGTTCAGGTCGCAAAGGCGGAGATTTGGGATATTTCGGTAAAGGGAAAATGGTTAAAGAATTTGATCAAGCTGTTTTTGCCGCTAAACCCGGACAAATCATTGGACCTGTCAAAACCCAATTTGGTTATCATATTATTAAGGTTGTTGATAGAATATCCGAAGAAATAAAATTCAGTGAAATTCAAATTAAACCGACTCTTTCTACAGCAACTAAAAACAAGTTATTCCGCAAAGCATTTTCTTTGCAAAGACAAGCCTCAGAAGGTGTTTCGTTTGATACTCTTGTTGCAAGACTCAATCTTATCCCTACTTTAACAAGCTATGTGACAGAAATGCAGCCTATGCTCGGTTCAAATTATATGACTCATTTAGCTTTTGCTAATAACGTTGGTACTGTTTTAGAGCCTTTGGAATTAAAACAATACGGTATTGTTGTTGCTCAAGTCAGTGATGGTCGTCCCGGAGGTTTGATGGATTATAACGATCTAAAAGCTCAACTTAAAGATGAATTGGTTCATAGAAAAAAATTAGATCTAATTGAGAAAAAAGCTAATGATTTTTATAGTACATTAAGCGGTATTACGGAACTCAAAAATGTTATGCAAGCTGATTCTACTATTAAGGTCAAATCAATTACTTCGTATAAAAAAGACAATAATATCCCGGGTATTGGGATTGACTATGGTTTTGCTGAAAACGCTTTTAATTTACCAACAGGCAAAATTTCTAAACCCGTGCGCGGAAGTCGTGGTTATTATATAATGCAAATTTATAATCGTCAGAAGGCTGACGATTCAAATCCAGCGGCTATTTATTCTTTCAAAACACAATTGCTAAGAAAAATTCAACAGCGTGCATTCTACTCTTGGTTTTCCAAGATTGTTGACAAAGCGGAAATCCAAGATTTCAGAAGTGATTTTTATCAAGATTATTAATAGTTAATATATTTGATATAAGGCTTTATTGTTTCGATACAGTAAAGCCTTTTTTACTTATTTTTATTTTAAAACCACCACAGGCTTAACAATCATCTCTTTATTATTTATTGTCATTCTCAACCAATAAGTGCCACTCGGCAAATTTGCGTCGGGTGTGTATTGGATTGAGTGAGAACCTGAAATCAGATAATCTGTAAATGATTTGCCGACTATTATTCCGAGTGAATTTATTAAATCTACTTTTAAATCGGAATTATTTTTCAAATCTATTTTGAAATTAACCTTATTGTCTTTTATGGGATTGGGATATATTATAAGATTTTGAGTATTATTCCATAATAATGGCTCATCTTCTACGCCCTCAATTTTATTTCTGTCATAACGAGCTATCATTCCGCGTTCTGTAACTCCTAATATCAAATTTTTATTAACAAAACATACATCTATAAAATCCGTAGGGTTAAGATAGCCGTCCTTATCATGAATGTTTTTTGCTTGTAACACCCAGTTTTTACCCCCATCTGTAGTAAGATAAACATCACTTTTGAAAGTCGCGAATATTCCATTTAATTTATCATAAAATTTAAGATTGATTTTCCAGAACGCTTGAGTTATTCTATTATTGACAGTATCCAATTGTTTTTCCCATGACTTGCCTGCATTTGTTGTATGGTAAATTAATATTGGACGAAAACCGCTATTATTTACCGGACCATAACCACCAAACCAACCTTCATTTTCATCAACAAAACATAATTTCATTTGCCCTAAAATACTATCCTGGCATTGATTTATGTCCCAAGTTTTTCCTTTGTTCGTTGTTTTGTTAATATAAAATTCGCCTCGATGTAAACTGTCATAAGATAAAGTGAACAATAACATAGTACTATCATTAAACATTTTCATATCCCATAGGCCCAATCTCAATGAATCATATAAACCATATATTACCGAATCAGGAGGATACGATATCTTTGTCCAAGTATTTCCTGTATCAATTGTAGTAAATATATATCCCTCTTCATCAAATATAAAACCTTGCTTTTTATAATCAAAAGCTATTCTGGTAAAAAGTTGGTCTTCTGGAAGATACACAAAACTCCAATTTTTTCCTTTGTCAGTAGATGTTATCATATATGGCTTACCACCGTGTACCGTATCTTTATTATAAATATAAGTCTGGTTAGAACAAACGGCAACAATTAGATTTGTATCTACATAAGCAATATCCCTAATTTGAGCAGCTCGGTGGATTGCTACGGATTTTTTTAATACACTGTCATATTTATAAGTTGATTTATCATAAAAGATTTCTTTCCAGGATTTACCACCGTCAGTTGTTCTGAGAATACTAGGGTTCAAAATAGAATTCCAAAAGTTTGCACCTATCAAGCCGTTTAAAGAATCTAAGAAAGTTATGCAAGAATATCTTGCAGGCATTCTAATTTTGCCATTGGGCCAATAAAAAGACCAATGATAATCAAAACCTAAACCATCATTATTGTTGTTGCTCTTGCTTGTTATAGGTAATATAAAAATTACCATTATAGAAAGCATTAAAATTTTTTTCATCACATTTCCTATGAATTAATTTAATTATACAAGCCGATGGCAAAAGCCATCGGCTATTGTTATTATTCTATTTATTTTTCAATTTTTATACTTCCTGTTGAAATTGATTTATTATTAATATTCAACTGATAGAAATAATTTCCACTGCTTAATTTTCTTAAATCCAACTGTAAATTATCTTCTACGCTTGTTTTTATATTATTCAGCTTGAGTATTATATTTCCATTAGCATCAGATAAAATAAATTCAACATTACCTGTTTCAGGGCATTTATATTTGATTATTGCTTGACCTGTATTTGGATTTGGGATAACACTTGATGTAATAATTCCAATATCATTATTGTTATCTTTGTTTTCTAAAATTATTATTGTTGGAAACCAAGTCTCTATACTACAAACAGGAAAACAGGGGGATACACATGGTGGTCCAAGAATTTCTCCACTTACAAAACTATAAGTAGGGGTGGAATTAATATCTGTTTTAGTTATTATATATGTCCTTTTACAACAAGTAGAAGACCCGCAGGGTTGGAATTCCATAGGATTAGTTAATGATTCGCCGGGTTTCCAACAAGCCTCTTCTGAAACTTTTATTACAGTGCTACCCGTTGGATATCCTGGTGATAATGGTCCTGCAACTAATATTGCTTTAATAATTTCTCTATTTACATCAGCCCAAGTCCATAAATTATTAATAAAGCAATCTGTACAAGCCATATTCATAAACTGGTAACTTTGCAAATACATTTCTTTGCAAGGTAAGTTAGCTTTAACCCAAACATGTATAATACAATCGGGACATTGTGGTATTCCGCTTATATCATAATCATACATTTGCCAATCATCTATATTACAACCATCTCCAGGACAAGGTGGTGGGTCTGTTGGGACTATATCAGCAAAAACGGGTACATTTATTAACAAAACTGTCAATAAAACAAATATGATATTTAAAAAATTTTTCATCGAATTGTCTTTCTTTAATATTAGTAAAAATAATATTAAATTTAGTATTTTGCAAAACCTTTGAGCTGGTACTTATGCAAAAATAGTTTCATGACTCAAAAGGTCATTCCGGAAGCGGTG
>CAZVPQ010000049.1:0-9867 GCA_964628675.1 uncultured Hyphomicrobiales bacterium
AATTAATAAAATTTTCCTATCTTAACTCATTGTCCAATTTTTTGGGTACAGTTCATTTCATATCTATAAGCAATATTAAAAAAAATTATTTATTAAAAAATCATACAGAAATCAATAAGTATTTTTTTGACAGGGTATAGAAATAATTAAAACTCGGATTGTTAAACAAACTTTTTTCAAATCCTACGATTAAAAAAATTATTTTAAAGCTATTTTTTTTCATTAAATTAGTAATTTGTAAAATTATTATAAATAAGAATTGGAATTTAAATGTTCAAAAGAATACTTGTAGCTAATCGAGGCGAAATAGCCATCAGAATTATGAGAGCGGCATCAGATTTGGGAATTGAAACAGTGGCTATTTATCACGATGTAGATAAGAAAATGCCTTTTGTTCGTTTTGCAGATTATGCCTATGAATTAAAGTCTGATACACCGAAAGAAGGTTATCTCGACATTGAACAAATTATTCAAATTGCAAAAGAAAGTAATTCGGAGGCTATCCACCCGGGCTATGGCTTTTTATCTGAAAATTCAAAATTCTCACAGGCGGTAAACGATGCAGGATTGAAATTTATCGGTCCGAAACCTTATGCAATTGATGTAATGGGCAACAAAACACGTGCAAGAGAATTGATGTCAAAAGCAGATGTACCTATCGTTCCCGGAACGAAAGAAAAAATCACTGATATCGAAGATGCTTATAAAATTGCAGACGAAATAGGCTACCCTATTTTACTAAAAGCCGCGTCAGGCGGCGGCGGAAAAGGTATGCGTGATGTTGCATCAAAAGATGAATTCAAAAGTTCCTTTGAGGCGGCACAAAGAGAATCATTAAAAGCTTTCGGTGATGATTCGATTTATATAGAAAAACTTATTATAAACCCAAAGCATATTGAAATCCAATTAATCGGTGATGAACACGGCAATTACGTTCATCTCGGTGAAAGAGATTGTTCTATACAAAGGCGACACCAAAAAGTTATTGAAGAATCCCCATCGACTATTTTAGATATGGAAACAAGACACAAAATGGGCAAAGTCGCAATTGACGCCGCAAAAGCTTGCGAATATGTAAATGCCGGCACAGTTGAGTTTTTGGTAGATACAAATAAAAATTTCTATTTTCTTGAAATGAATACTCGTTTGCAAGTGGAACACCCTGTAACTGAAATGGTAACGGGTATTGACTTGGCAAAAGAGCAAATCAGAATCGCCGCAGGAGAAAAACTTTCTTTTACACAGGAAGATATTAATTGGACCGGTAATGCGATTGAATGCCGTATTTATGCCGAAGACCCGTTTAACAATTTTTTGCCGGATACAGGCACAATTCAATATATGAGGGAACCCGCAGGTCGTGGTGTAAGGGTTGACGGCAGTGTAGAAACTTTATCCGAAATAAGTATTCATTTTGACCCAATGTTGGCAAAATTAATTGTTTACGGCAAAAACAGAAAAGAAGCGATAAACAGAATGAAAAGAGCTTTGAAAAATTACATTGTTCACGGAGTTAAAACCTCTATCCCATTTGAATTGGCAGTTATGGACAGCAAAGAATTTATTGATGGCACTTATGATACGGGATATATTGAAAATAAATTCGATTTTTCGGTTTTAGATAAAATGAAAGAAGAGAATTATGACGTCGTTGCGGCAATTGCCGCTTTCATTTATGAAAAACAGAAGAATGATAGTAAACCCGTGAATACAAATCATAAAGCTAATAAATGGAAATTAACAAGATTGAATTATTATAGACATTAATGAAAACCGGAGATAAATATGAATGATGTTAAAATAAAAATTGATGACAAAGAATTTGAAGTTTCTTATCAAGGAAATAATGTTTCGGTGAATAAAAAACCTTATAAGATTGACGTCTTGCATTCAAAAAATAATAATATTTTTACTTTTACTGTGAATAATAAAATTCATCAAGTCGAAATCAAGGAAGGCGAAAGAAATAAAAGTAAAATATTATTGAATGGATTTGAGTACGAGGTTGATGTTACTGATGAATTAACGGAATTGTTAGATAAATTTATGAAACAATCCGGCAAGAACGGAAATAGCGGAGGTGGAAAAATCAAAGCACCTATGCCGGGCATGGTAATAAAAATATTAGCGGAAGAAAATCAAGAAGTCCAAAAAGGCGACAAAGTTATTATCGTTGAAGCAATGAAAATGGAAAATGCCATTCAGTCGCCGGTATCGGGTATTGTCAAAAAAATCCCCGTCAGCGAAGGACAGGCAGTCGAAAAAGACGCAATTTTAATCGAAATAGAAGAAACAACGTAGAAGCAATTCACGAATTGAAAAAAAATGTAGTGGCAATTCATGAATTGCCAAAAATAATGTAGAGGCAATTCATGAATTGCCAAGAAAATAAATTTATGGATAAAACAAAAATACATATACGAAAAAGCATCCGTCTCAGAGAATACGATTATTCTCAATCTGGATATTATTTTGTAACTATTTGTACAGACAAAAAACAGCAACTATTTGGAGAAATTAAAAACAGCAAAATGATATTGAATGAAGCAGGAATAATTTTAGAAGACAACATAATAAAAACATCAAATAGATATGAAAATATTGAAATTGATTATTACCAAATAATGACGGATCATTTACATATAATTATAATTATCAACGAAACACCCAACAAACAAAATAATGTAGTGGCAATTCACGAATTGCCTGATGAATTGCATAATGAACAAAACAAAAAAAACGTAGAGCCAATTCACGAATTGCCAAATGAATTGCATAATAAACAAAACAAAACAAAAAACGTAGTGGCAATTCACGAATTGCCCGATGAATTGCATAATGAATTACCAAAAAACAAAAACCAATATCTTGAACCAATTAATATACAGCGTCGTAAAATGTTATTACCAAAAGTCATTGGCTTTTTAAAAATGAATTCATCTAAACAAATAAATTTATTTAGGGGAACTACCAAAAGCCCTGTTTGGCAACGAAATTATTATGAACATATTATAAGAAATGATAAAGAATTATATGAAACAAGGAAATATATTAGAAATAATCCGATAAGGTGGGAGGAAAAAATTGTTTAAAAACGTAGAAGCAATTCACGAATTGAAAAAAAATGTAGTGGCAATTCACTAATTGGAAAAATAATGTAGTGACAATTCACGAATTGAAAAAAATGTAGCGGCAATTCATGAATTGAAAAAAATTGTAGTGGCAATTCATGAATTGCCACTACAATGATAAATTTGTTGAAAAATAATAATTTGAATAATAAATATTTAAGGTTAAAATATGGATAAACAACAAAAAGAAATTATCGACAAAAAAATTCAAAGAATGTATGAACTCAAAGAAGAGGCAAATCTCGGTGGTGGACAAAAAAGAATTGATGCTCAGCATAAAAAAGGCAAACTTACTGCGCGCGAAAGAATAGACTTGCTTTTGGACAAAGGCACTTTCAGAGAAATGGATGCTCTTGTTCATCATCATTCCAATCAATTTGGTTTGGATAAAACCGTATTTTACGGTGACGGTGTTATTACAGGTTATGGCAATATTAATGGTGAAAAGGTTTTTGTGTTTTCGCAGGATTTTACTGTTCTCGGTGGAAGTCTTGCGGCAGAACACGGCAGAAAGATAATAAAAGTAATGGAAATGGCAATGAAAAACGGTTGTCCGGTTATAGGTTTAAATGATTCCGGTGGTGCAAGAGTGCAAGAGGGCGTTATTTCGCTCGGTGCTTATGCAGATATTTTCTTGCTGAATACTTTGGCTTCCGGTGTTGTGCCTCAAATATCATTAGTTATGGGACCTTGCGCCGGTGGAGCAGTCTATTCTCCTGCTATTACAGATTTCATTATTATGGTAAAACAAACCTCATATATGTTTGTTACAGGTCCGAAAGTAGTAAAAACAGTTACTCATGAGGATTTGACTTCCGAAGAATTAGGGGGAGCCGATACCCATGCATCAAAAAGCGGTGTGGCTCATTTTACTGCGGCGAATGATATGGAAGCTTTGGAGATAGCAAAGAAGTTAATGAGTTTTATTCCTGCGAATAATACAGATGACCCGCCTTTTGTTGCAAATGATGACCCGATAGACAGAACAGAGGATAACTTGAATTATATAGTCCCTGCAAATCCAAATCAACCTTATGATATAAAAGATGTAATTACTTCTGTTGCAGACAATGGAGACTTTTTGGAAGTTCATCAAGATTGGGCTTTGAATATGGTAGTTGGATTTATACGCTTGGGTGGTCGTTCTATTGGAGTAATTGCGAACCAACCAATGTTTTCAGCAGGTGTATTAGATATTGATTCATCGAAGAAAGCGGCGAGATTTATTCGTTTTTGCGATGCTTTTAATATTCCAATACTTACATTTGAAGATGTTCCCGGATTTCTGCCCGGCAAAAACCAAGAATGGGGAGGTATTATTGTTAACGGTGCAAAATTACTTTATGCTTATTCGGAGGCTACAGTCCCGAAAATTACTGTTATCACTCGCAAAGCCTACGGCGGAGCTTATGATGTTATGAACAGTAAACATATCAGAGGCGATTTGAATTTTGCCTGGCCCACATCGGAATTAGCCGTTATGGGTGCAAAAGGAGCCGTCGAAATTATTTTC
The DNA here is from genome assembly GCA_964628675.1 of uncultured Hyphomicrobiales bacterium. Lineage (GTDB taxonomy): Bacteria > Bacteroidota > Ignavibacteria > Kapaibacteriales > UBA2268 > CAZVPQ01. The sequence goes on from CAZVPQ010000049.1 coordinate 4,645, forward strand.
AAAAAGGAAATAGACAAAGCCGAAGACAAAGCACAAAGACAATTGGAATTGGAAGCTGAATTCAATGAAAAATTCGCCAACCCATATATTGCGGCTTCTTACGGATATATCGACGATGTTATCGAACCGAAATATACTCGTCAGAGATTAATCGAAGGATTTAATCTGCTCGAAAACAAAGTGGATAAAAATCCACCGAAAAAACACGGGAATATCCCGCTGTAGAATTGAAAATGATAAAATGTTTGGTAATAAATGAAATTTAATGATTTAAATATTGAAGATTGGAAAGAAACGGATATAAATGTTGATTCTCTTTGGTTAATTCCCGAAAGAGATAAAAGAGGAAAACATAAAAATATTTATCATGGGAATTTTATTCCTCAAATTCCTAATCAGTTAATAAGGAGATATACTAAAGAAAACGAAACGGTTTTTGAACCTTTTATGGGTAGCGGTACAGCTTTATTTGAATGCGAAATATTAAACAGAAATTATATCGGTTACGATATTAATCCCGTTATGATTGATTATGTCGAAGAGCAAATGCAAACAAACTTATTTTATAATAATTATTACATTGCTCAATGTGATTCTTTAGATGAAAGTAGTGTGAACAATAATATTAAAAATGCTTTTACAAAATTAAATATTAGCAGTGTCCAATTCGTATTAATGCACCCCCCATATTTAGATATAGTTAGATTTACAGAAGACAAAAATGATTTATCTCATTTAAGTAATTTAAAAGAATTTCTTGATAAATTTAAGATAATAGTTAAAAACTCATTAAAATTTCTTGATAAAAATCGATATTTTGCAATAGTTATAGGTGATGTTTATAAAAATAGTGAAGTAATACCTTTGTCTTTCTATACAATGGACAGTATTAAAAGGAACTTCAAAGTAAAACTTAAAGGAATAATTGTGAAAAATATTGAAGGTAATAGAGGCAAGCTCGGAGCAGAAGGAATTTGGAAATATAGAGCGTTAAAAAGTGATTACTATATTTTTAAACACGAATATATTTTTGTTTTTAAGAAAGGATTTTAATGGAAAATTTAATAGTAACCATAAATAGTGATATAGTTAAAAAAATATTTGGCAATAAATATAATGCAATCCAATATTTGTTGGAAATTGATAATAATTTAAATGAAAAAGAGTTAAAAAAATTATCTTCTAAAGAAATTTATAAGAAAATTGTTCAATCTTGGGATTATCATAAAGCTTTAAAGATTATACGCAATCTTTTTAGAACTACTCAAAAATATAAAAATGGTAAAGATGGTGAAAATGCTGTTAATATATTAATAAATGAATGGCAAGAATTAAAATTAGGAGATATTAAATGGCCCTTTTCTCAAGGTCAATTTGATAATTTCGTACAACAAATAAATTCAAGAAATATTGATAGAATTATTAAAGATACCGAAGTTAAAGAAGCCGCAGTAAGATACAGAAGAATAAAAGAAATAAATACTGCAAGAAATGATTTTTTAGAAACTTTGATTTTTGAAAAGAACGAAAATATTATCCCTACTTTATCACATAGTAGAGGCTTGGATTTCTTTATTAATGGAATAAGTTATGATCAAAAAGTAGCCAAAAGCCCAACCATTGAATTTAAAAAACAATTTGACAATTGGCGGGAATATGCAATAGAACATCCTGATATTGTTGCAAAATTCTTATATCAGTATCAAAATGAGGGTAGATTTGGCTCATCACCAAGATTATTTATTGTTTATTTAGACGAAGATATTGAACCAAATAAAATTAAAGAATTAATTTCGGATATGGATTTGTTTAATCCCTTGAATATTAATTTTGAATTTAAGCATAAAGATCTAGGCGTCAAATCCTATAACACAAAAGCGTTTGTAATACTATTGTATAAATAAATGAATTATATCGGCTCAAAATATAAACTTTCACAATTTATTAAAGACGCTATTGTTTCAGTTGTTGCGCAGAAACTATCGGACAAAGTATTTTGTGATATTTTTGCAGGTACCGGAATTATCGGGCGTGTTTTTAAACAAAATGTGAAAAAAGTTATCGCCAATGATATTGAATATTATAGTTATGTGCTTAATAAAAATTATATAGAAAATCATGAACTTATCAAAGAACAAGAATATTATATTAATTTATTAAATAATATCAAACCTACTGAAGGATTTATTTATAATAATTATTGTAATGGTAGTAATAGCGGGAGACAATATTTTTCCGATATGAATGGCAAGAAAATAGATGCTATGCGTCGGAAAATTCAAGAATGGAAACAGAAAAATAAAATAAAAGATAATTTATATTACTTTCTACTTGCAAGTTTAATAGAGAGTGCCGACAAAGTAGCTAATACAGCCTCTGTTTATGGTGCTTTTCTGAAACATTTAAAAAAAACAGCTCAAAAAGAAATGATAATTAGACCGGCTTTATTTGAACTGAATGATAATGAGCATATTGTTTATAATGAAGATAGTAATGATTTAATTAAAAAAATCGAAGGAGATATTTTATATCTTGACCCGCCATATAATTCCCGCCAATATGGTGCAAATTATCATTTATTAAATACAATCGCTCTTTATGATAAATTCATACCACAAGGCAAGACAGGATTGAGAATTTATTCAAGGTCTAAATATTGCAGAAAACAAGAAGTCCATAATGTTTTTGAAGAATTAATTAAAAATGCTAAATTTAAATATATATTTTTAAGTTATAACAATGAAGGTTTAATGTCGGCTCAAAATATTAAAGACATAATGGGTAAATACGGCAAATATGATTTAATCACAAAAAATTATCAACGATTTAAAGCTGATACAGATGAAAACCGTAATCATAAAGCTAATGAAACTAAGGAATATTTGCATATATTAATAAAAGAAAAATAATTTTGTTCAACTAATAAATAAAAAAAATATGATTTTTGAATTAACAGGCAAGCTAATCGAAAAATTTGATATGGTTCAAGTTACGGACAAATTTAAAAAACGCGAATTTGTTATTGAAGTCGAATCTGACGGGAACTATAATTATACGGATTATATTAAATTTCAATTGACTCAGGATAAATGCGATTTGATTGATAATTATAATATCAACAATATGATTAAAATCAATTTTAATATCCGTGGCAATAAATGGGAGAAAGACGACAAAGTAAACTATTTTACTAATCTAAACGCTTGGAAAATTGAATCAGTAGATGCCGGTGTTGAAGATTTACCCGTCCCCGATGCTCCTGATGTTGAATTGGCAGACGAAGAAGACGATTTGCCATTTTAAATACTATCTTTTAAATACATAGGAGGAGAGCCTTAGTTTTAAAACGTAAATTAATTTGGAGTGAAACAGATACACTATGGTTATATTATATTATCTAATATTTCAGCCAAATTTTTAGAGGCTTCTCTTCTTTCGTATTTACCTATTTCTTCTAAATTAGGTGCGTAGTCCGTGATGTTATTAGACCATTGCTCATAATAATTCAATATAATATCTGCAATTTTATTGACTTCAGATTGATGAGCAACATAACCACTATTTGTTTCTGTAATCAATTTTTCAATAGCACTTTTATGAGGTGCAATAGCGATAATAGGTCTTTTAACACCAATATATTCATAAACTTTGCCGGGGACTATTTCTTCACTTTCCTTTGATTCATCGACAATGAGCAATAAAGCATCTGACAGCATTAAATATTCTAAGCTCTTATCGTGTGGGACATAAGAAATTTGATTAATTGAATTTTTAAATGATGTTGCTTCGAACATAGCTCCCACTTCCGCACCAAAACGCCCGACAAATCTTAAATGCAAGTTAGCAGGGTTAATTTTACCGGTTTTGATTAATATCTCAATTGCTTCGAAAAAACTTGCCGGATTTCTTCTGCCATATAATGAACCAGTGTAAGTAACAGTAAACTTGTTATTTCGTTTTTTTTCAACTATTGGAAAATCCGAAGAATCAAAACCATTTGGAACGTGGAAAAATTTTTTCTTGTTCAATCTCGGATATTTATTTAACGCATCTTTAATAATTCCATCCCAAGCGCATTCAACGGCATCAGCAGTGGAAAAAACAGATTTCTCCATCATAATATCAATAGTTTCGGGCAAAAACCACCTTTTTGGAGCAGAAATAAATCCTCTCCAAGGGTCTCGAAATCCTGCAACCCAAGGGACATCACTTATTTTTTTAAAATTCTTTGCAATCAAAGAACATGTATAAGGCGGAGAAGAACTATAAACGGCATCAATTTTATGTTCTTTTCGAATCTGTTTTATCATTTTGCCTGCACTCAGCAGCCAGCCTATTCGAGCGTCAGGAATAAAAAAAGTAGCTCTTATTAATTCTGCAATTTTATCTTTGAAAGCAATTTGTTGATCGTCTTTTTTTATCACATTAACATCTATTGCTGTACCGGGTTTTTTGCCTGTTAATTTTCTATAAATATCATAAGGTTCATAAATATGCGATCTGTAAACCGGTATGTCTTTTGGTATTTGTTGCAACAAAGATTCATCTCTTGCGGGAAATTGACCATTGGAAACTGTCAATACAATTGGGCGCCAACCAAATTCCGGCAGATATTTTACGTGCTTTAAAACCCTTTGCACCCCGGGTCCACCCGAGGGGGGAAAATAATAAGCTACTATTAATAAGTTTTTCATTTAAACTAAAACAATTCTCTATTTATTCAGGATTATAAAGTTCTGTGAATTTAGGATTATTATTCTTCGCAGCAGATTCTTTAGCAATTTTCTTTTTGTAATCCATATATTTTTTCATAATCTCAAAATCAGCTATTGCTAAAATCTGCATAGCTAATAGAGCGGCATTTTTAGCTCCATCAATGGCAACAGTTGCAACAGGAACGCCCGGAGGCATTTGTACAATAGACAGTAGCGAATCCATACCATTAAGAGCTTTTGATTTAATTGGTACACCGATAACCGGCAATGGTGTATTTCCCGCAATTACTCCTGGCAAGTGTGCGGCTCCACCGGCACCAGCAATAACTACTTTTAGACCACGTTTTTGTACATTCTGACCATAATCTATTATTTCGAGTGGATTCCTATGGGCAGAAATCACTCTCATTTCATAGCCAACTGAAAATTCATTACAAACATCAATTATTTTTTCCATTATTGGCAAATCGGAATCGCTTCCCATTATAATACTAATTAGCGGTTGATT
>CAZVPQ010000050.1:0-9760 GCA_964628675.1 uncultured Hyphomicrobiales bacterium
ACAGCCTCATGCAAATTAGCATCAAATTTATCAAAGCTGATTTTTTCAAGTTGCTTAGCGTTATGCAATTTGTATTTAATACCTGAAATATTAGCTGTTATATCCATAATTGATTTATTTACTTTTCTTAAAACAATCTAAACAAACATACAAATAATTTCAATAAATTTTAAGAAGTTTAAATATCTTTATCAATTTATATGTTCCAATATTATGTTTTTGTTGACTAAGCCTCTATGGCAAAAAGTTATTAATTTTTATCTTATTAATTTTATCTTTAATTTTACATAAATATTATAATTTTATTTTATAAAAGGTTATTAATGAACAAAACGCTTATTACATCGGCATTACCTTATGCCAACGGATACATTCATTTGGGACATATTGCCGGAGCTTATTTGCCGGCTGATATTTATGCTAGATATTTAAGATTGAAAGGTGAAAATGTTTTATATATTTGCGGTTCAGATGAACACGGAGTCGCTATTACTATCGCTGCCGAAAAGGAAAAAGTAAAACCGCAAGCAATAATTGATAAATATCATTTTGCAAATTTGCAGGCTTTTGAAAAATTAGGTGTTTCCTTCGATAATTATTCCAGAACTTCTTTGCCTCTTCATCACGAAACAGCAAAAGAATTTTTCGCCGATTTTCTGAAAAAAGGACTTTTAGTTGAAAAAGAAGAAGAACAATTTTACGATGAAAAAGCAAAAATGTTTTTGCCCGATAGATATGTTGAGGGTGTTTGCCCAAATTGCGGATATGAACATGCAAGAGGCGACCAATGTGATAGTTGCGGTGCGTATTACAATCAACTGGAATTGAAAAATCCCATTAGTCTTGTTAGCAAACAAAAGCCTATCGTCAAAAAAACAACTCATTGGTATATGAGATTCGATTTACTTCAAAAATTCTTAGAAGAATATATTGAAAGTCATAAAAAAGATTGGAAAGATAACGTTATCCAGCAAACAAGAAGTTGGCTCAAACAGGGATTGAATGAAAGAGCTATTACAAGGGATTTGGATTGGGGTGTTCATATCGATGATATTGACGGTATTGATAAAGACAAGGTTCAGGGCAAAGCTCTATATGTTTGGTTCGATGCTGTTCTGGGATATATTTCATCTACAAAAGAATATTTCAAGAAAAAAGACAAATCCGAAAACGAATGGAAAAATTGGTGGCAAGACAAAGAAACAAGATATATTGCTTTTATCGGCAAAGATAATATTGTTTTCCATACTTTGATTTTTCCTGCTATGCTTCACTCAAAAGGTGATAATTATATTTTGCCTGACAATGTGCCTGCAAATGAATTTTTAAATCTTGAAGGACAAAAATTTTCCAAATCAAGGAACTGGAGCATTGATTTAAAAGATTTTATTAATGATTTCCCGCAAGAAAATTATATAGATACTCTTCGCTATACTTTGGCAATGAATTTTCCCGAAACAAAAGATGCCGATTTCACATGGAAAGATTTCCAAGCAAGAAACAATAACGAATTGTCAGCGATTTATGGCAATTTTGTTAATCGTACATTGCAATTTATACATAAAAATTTCGATGGCAAAGTGCCTGAACTTTCAAAAAAATACAAAGAATTTCCCAAAGCTTGGAGAGAATTTATTGATAATAATGAATTAGCAAATAAAGACATTTTTTCTGAAAATGATATTGCCCTGTTGAAATCAATAAAAGAAAGTATAGTAAAAATTGAAGATTTCTATAATAGATTTAGATTTAGAGATGCAATTGTTGAAACTATGAATATTGCACGCGCAGCAAACAAGTATTTTAATGATGAAGAGCCTTGGAAATCTATAAAAACCGAAAGGGATAAATCCGCTAAGACATTATTTGTCTGCACTCAAATGCTAAGAACTCTGTCGGTTCTTTTTGCTCCGATTTTACCTAATACATCTAATAAGATTAATGGCTTTCTTGGTATTGAGCAAAGCATTGGTAATCCTTATCAAGATGATAAAAGACAAAATTATTGGCAAAATGCACTCTATCCTGAGTTAAAGCAAAACAATCTTTTGCAAAAACCAAGTTTATTATTTAGTAGAATTGAAGACGACTTGGTGCAAAAACAAATTGATAAATTAGGTGATAAAAAAGCAAATGATGAAGAACTAATTTCAATTGATGATTTCGCAAAAATTAAACTTAGAACTGCAAAGATAATTGAAGCTGAAAAAGTGAAAAAATCTAAAAAACTATTAAAATTAATTGTTGATTTAGGCGATAAACAAAGACAAATATTAGCGGGTGTCTCAGATTATTATAAACCTGAGGATTTAGTTGGCAAAACTATTGTTGTAGTGGCAAATCTGAAACCGGCTAAGCTGATGGGTTTGGAATCCCAGGGAATGATGCTTGCCGCTTCGAATGATGAAGGAAAACTTTGTTTTATTAGACCAGATAATAATGATATTGGTGTTGGTGCCGAAGTTAGATAAAGAGGGAAATTATGAATATTAATAAAATTCAAATAAGCAATTACAAAAGCTACAAAAAGCTTGATATAGAATTTAAAAAATTTAATGTGTTGATTGGTCCTAATGCCGCAGGGAAATCTAATTGTATTCAAAGCTTAACTTTTTTCAGACATATCATAAGCTATGGGTTGAATAATGCAATTTCTCTGCAAGGCGGTCTTGAGTTTTTACGGAATATGAATATTGGAGACAAAGACAATCGTATAAGTTTTAGTATATGGTTTAGCCCCGATAAAAACTTTAAATTTTTTAAAACGCATAATAGGATTAAATATAGATTTGAAATCTATGAATTTTTATATGAATTTACTCTCAAAATAAATGATGATGAAGAAAAATATTCTATTATTGAGGATAAACTAACTCAAAAATATAATCTATTTAAATTAGGTCGCAAGGCAACATCAAAAACATTTATTACAAATTCCGAATTTGCGATTATCAAGCATAACGAAAAGTTTCGTTTCAAAGCAAAGAGGAACAAAAATGTTGATTTTAAGGCAAACGAATTAAGCGAAATATTTTTTATCGGCTTTGAAGATTTTACTATTGAAAAAAGATTGCTGAAAACAAGTCAATTGAAAAAAACTTTGATGTTTGAAACACCTCTTTATTTTATGCCACATTTGGAAACATTGAAACGGGATTTTGCCAATATTTCGATTTATGACATAGACCCGAAACAATCAAAGCAAGCTACATCTATTGCCGGCAAATCAGATTTGGACGAAGACGGTGGCAACATTGCATTAGTACTTAAACGAATATTAGCCGATGAAATGGAAAAGAGAAAATTTTTAAATCTAATTAAATATCTTTTGCCTTTTGTCAAATCTTTGAAAGTCGAAAGACTGCTTGATAAATATTTAAGGATTGGTATTCAAGAAAATTATTCTTCGGATAACTCTATCCCGGGATTTTTGCTCTCCGACGGAACTGTTTTTGTACTTGCAATCCTAATAGCTCTTTATTTTGAGGATAAACCCATTGTTGTTTTTGAAGAGCCGGAGCGACGACTCCACCCCAAACTAATTTCAAAAGTTATTGATATGGTCAAAGATGCTTCGGAAAGCAAACAGATAATATTAAGCACTCATAATCCTGAAATAGTAAAATATGCCGGCATAGAAAATATTATTTTTATTGCTCGCGACAAAGACGGATTTTCAATTATTGGTAAGCCGAATGAGAAAGAAGAAGTTATGACTTTTCTCGAAAACGAAATAGGTATTGATGAATTATTTGTGCAGGGATTATTAGGTTAAGCAATGAAATTGAAAAAACTGTATATTTTTGTTGAGGGCAACGACGACGAACTGTTTTTCAAAAAAGTGATTATTCCCGTTTTGCTTGAATTTTATGATGACGTGGAAATAATCCAGTTTGCTCAAATGAAAAAAACTAAAATCGACCTTTTCATATTAAGTATCAACACATTGAAATTTGATTATATTCTCGTTGCCGATTTGGATTATCATAAAACAGTCGGAAATAAAATGAAATATTTGATGGTAAGATTTTCCAATTTAAAAAAGCAAAAAATTGTAGTTGTCATTCAAGAAATCGAAAGTTGGTATATAGCAGGATTAAAAGATAATGTCAGCAGAGAATTCGGAATTATTCCTTACAAAAACACAGATGAATTAGTCAAAGAAGAATTCAATACTTTATACAGGCACATTTTCAAATCACGCATTGATTTTCAACTCGAAATATTAAAGCATTTTTCAATCGAAACGGCAAAAATAAAAAATCGCTCTTTTGATTATTTTAGTAAGAAGTATTTAAAGAGATGATTTTAAAATTATTTAAAAATTACTCCTCAGCAGTTTAAAATCCCCAAGCTATCTGACAAAAAAGGTTAGGACAACTATTATTTCAATATCTCTCCGGTTTCATAACTCCAAAAAAGCAAATCTAATTCATCAATCGGTATAGATATAGCTTCAGAAAATATTTTATATTTTTTTTCGACAGTGTAATATTGTTTCGGCGAACTGACTTTGGGAACATCTTTGAAAACTTTGCAAATAACAAGATGTTTTAAGACGTGCCTATCCAAAATAGCGAGATTTTCAAATCCAATGTTCCGCAAAAAATGAGAGGATTCCTTTAGTCCAAAACCATTAACAATTTTAGTTATCTCTTCTCGTTTTTGAAAATTATTCAAATTAGATTTAATAATCAATTCTACTGGTTTGTATGTATCAATTGCTTTAAGAAGTCTATTTGATTTTTGATTATGAAATCTAATATAATGCTTTGGATCACGCAGGATGTCAATAGGATTGAATGCTTTATTGAGAAAGTCATTTTCACGTAATTTATTAACGACTTGGAAAGCATTTTTTGCCTTTGATTGAGGTGTGCAAATACAATAACATAATTCGTAGAAGTAATCATCTGCCTGAACTTGTTTAAATTCATTTAGTCTTTTTTTTATTGCCGGCTTTAATTCAACATAATTATTTACTAAAAATTCCGGCAGATGATATTTTGACATTATTTTATCAACCCAACTTCTGTGAAACAAGACTTAATTCTATCGAAACTTCTTTCGATATCATTATCAAGCCCAATTGAAAATCTGACTAAGCCATTGGTCATACCCATTTCAATTTTTTCTTCTTCGGGAATTTCCGATGAAGTAGATCTACCGGGAGAACTAAATAAAGTTTTATAAAATCCAAGACTGACAGCAAAATATCCCACTTTTTGTTCTTGCATTTTCGTCATTAGTTCATTTGCTTTATCTTCATCACCTGTATCTACTGTTATCATACCGCTATAACCAAAAGAAGGATTAATCATTGATTTGATAAGTTGATGTTGAGGATGAGATGGCAATCCGGGATAAAAAACTTTTATATTATTATTTTCAAGTTGTTTTGCAACAAACATAGCATTATTACTATGTTGTTTCATTCGAAGATGCAAAGTTCTTAAATTCTTCAAAATACTTGCTGACCTTAGGCTATCAAGTACAGGACCTAATAACATCGAAGCTCCGTCTTGAAGACTTTTCATACTCGAAATAAAATCGTGAGTACCGCAAACTGCTCCACCAAGACAATCACTTGAACCATTAATGAATTTTGTCAAACTATGTATAACAATATTCGCTCCTAAGCGATGAGGTGTTATGCATAAAGGACTAAAAGTATTATCAACAACCAATGTTATATTGTGTTCGTCAGCAATTTTACGAATTTCTCTAATATCTGCAATTTCAAGCAATGGATTACTGACTGCTTCGCAATAAATTACTTTTGTGTTTTCGTTAATAGCGTTTTTTATAGCTTCTAAACTTGTAATATTTACAAAATGAGTTTTTATTCCTAATCTGGGGAAAAAGTTTTTCATTAAAGCATAAGAGCCCCCATAAATAGTACGGCTGGAAATGATTTCTTCTCCTGCTTGGCATAGTTGAAGAAGCGTTGTACTGATAGCACTCATTCCTGAAGAAGTTACAAGAGCATCTTCCGTGTCCTCAATCATTGCTAATGCTTCGGATAAGTTTTCATTTGCCGGATTCAAATGGCGAGAGTAAAGAAAACATCCTTGAATTTCTTCCTCAAATAATTTTTCCATACTTTCAGGTGTCATAAAAGTAAAAGTTGATGAATCGGTTATCGAAGGATTAATCCCTCCAAATTCACCAAATACCTGAAAATCCTGAAAATTATTAACAGTTTTTTTTTCCATTATATTTCTCCTTAATTATCTAAAATAATTCTAATTATTATTAATCGCAAAATTGCAAAAAAACAAGCATAGTTACAAGGATTTGTAAACAATAAAATAATACATTTAACTTTGTTTTCATCGAATAATTAATTATTACGACTGTGATAAATCTCATTAGTGATATTATTTTAGAATATATCTATAAGTAAAAAAGTCGCAATCAAAAAATTGCGACTTTTTTAATATCTAAAAATAAAAAATATTTACTCTTTTATAGCATTACTCAATGGGAATTTAACCAAAATCCAACCAAGGAATGCAAAAACAAACAAACTAGTTATGAACGATTCATAAGGGAATGCCCATAGTTGAATATCCATAAATGCCAGAGCGGCAAACACCAGCCCCATCAATGCCTCACCGGCTATTAAGCCCGAGGCAATCAATATTCCGGTATTTTCATACTTACCTTTCTGTACATCATTATAATTTCTGTTTTCGACATATCTATCAGCTATTCCTTTGATTAAACCACCGACGAAAATTGCAAATGTGGTTTCAAGAGGCAAATACATACCGATAGCAACAAGCATAGGACTTTTTATTTTCATAAGAATAAAAGCAACACCCATAAGCATACCTGTAATAATCAGGGGCCAAGCCATTTTGCCACCAATAATTCCTTTGGAAAGAAAAGCCATTAATCCTGCTTGTGGTGCTGACAGCTCTCTACTGCCAAATCCACCTACATAACCTTCTTGTAAGCCTTTTGCAATATCTCCTTCATGCAATATCATCAAGGGAATAAACATAACAGCAGCGGCAATAACAACACCGATCAAGTCACCTATTTGCATTTTCCAAGGAGTACCGCCGAGTATATGTCCTGCTTTTAAATCCTGCAACATTTCACCGGCAACAGCGGCAGAAACGCAAACGATTGCGGCAACTCCAAGAACTGATGCTACGCCTTCAACTCCCGTCACACCAAGCAATAACATAACCAAAGCCGTAACAACAACCGTTGAAATTGTTAAACCGCTTATTGGATTATTACTCGAACCTATAATACCAACCAAATATCCCGATACAGCTCCAAAGAAAAATCCTGCTATAATCATAACAATAGTTGTTATAACAGCAACATATAAAGCAGTATTAAAAATAAAGTAAGTAATTAAAAATGTTGCCAAACTGGCACCAAGTATGCCAATCATTATCCATGTGAAACTAATATCTTTTTCTGTTCTTATCTCCGATCCACCACCGGCAGCGGCTTTTTTGACATCACCGATTGAACGTTTAATGCCTTCTATTAAGCTCTTACGCATATTCCATAAAGTATAAACAGTTCCGACAAGCATACCACCAATGGCAATTGGTTTTACTATCCAAATCCATACTTGATATGCTGTGGCAGTCCAAGCTTTTGCAGGAGCTTCCGCCAAAATATGAGTGGCTTTTTCTGCAGCGGCTTGTGCAGTCATACCAGCATTATGAGCCATCAATGCACTAATAATTGCATCTTTTGATGCATGGAATTGAGCCGCTACATCACCGGACATACCTAAATTAGTAGCTATAACCCAATTTTTAATTGATTCAAAATCAAGATAAGGAGCAATGAAATAAAGAATAATGGGAGTCAATAACCCCCAAGCAAGCACACCACCACTAAAGTTAAGTGCGGCAAGTCTCGGACCAATAATATAACCAACTCCTATATAAGCAGGTTTTAATCCGGGAGAACTTATTAAGGCACCTCCGCCGGTTTTAGCTCCCATACTGCCTAAACCTAAAAAGGCAACAAAGCCATCTTTACTATCATTAGCAAACATTACAAATTTTTCCCAAGTTGCGGCAAAGAATTTGAATTCCGTCATAGTTTTAATTAATGCACCTAAACCCATAGACCAGAACAAATATTTTGAGCTTCCGCTACTTTCACGACCGGACTTATGAATTTCCGAAGCCGCAATTGATTCGGGAAAAGGCAAATCTTTGTCTTCTACCATTACTCTACGCAACAAAGCAACAAACATAATCCCAAGGACACCACCGGTAACCATAATTAAAAAAGAAATCATATAATGACCCGGTGTATAAAAATCTTTCCATACACCCGAAATGAAGAATGCAGGCAATGTGAATACAGCACCTGCGGCAATTGATTCACCGATTGAACCAACTGTCCTTGTGAAATTCTCTTCAAGAATCGAACCTTTCAACCATTTTAGAATTGCCATACCTATTACAGCGGCAGGATATGTTGCCGCTATTGTCATACCTGCTTTTAATCCTAAATACGCATTTGCCGCTCCAAGGAAAATAGCGAGAATCAAACCTATTATCAACCCTCTGACCGTGAATTCCGCCATAATTGTATCAGCGGGTACAAAAGGGACAAATTTCTTATTATCTGCCATACATTACTCCTCTAATCATTTTAATATTAAATTAATTTATTAGATAATCAAATTATTATTTTCTCAACAGCACAATTTGTTAAATTAATATGAATTTATGATAATTTCAAATTATTTTTTTTAAATAAAACAAATGCAGTAAATATATTTATGATTCAATAGCTTTTAAAATGGAAGAATCAAACATTTCCGATAAATTTAATTTTTGATTTATATTAGCTCTTTTTATAATAAAATCATTTGTGATATCTGAAACTTTAAATATATTTTTTTCTGATTCCAAATCAAAAAAAGCTAAATTCTCTTTTAAGTCCGGCAGAGCTATCTCATCAAAAGCTAATTTGTATTCATATTCAGGAACATCTTCGTTTTCCGCCATAATTTTCATAGATTGGCTATAATTATTTTCAATATATTTTAAAGCATCAAACCAAGATTGCACAATAGATTTAATGTTTTCCTTATTATCTTCAAATATTTTCTTAGGGAATACCAATAAATCAACAATTGAGCCGGGGATTTCTTTCGAAGAGAATAAAACCTTAATACCATCTTGCATTAAATTAGTCGCAATTGGATTATAAGCAACAATAGCATCTACTTTTTTGTCCGAAAGTGCATCTTTTAATTCTTGTTTATTTAGATATACTAATTCTATATCATTTTTATTAATTTTTTTTTCTGCAAGAGAACGGGCTAAAAAATAATCATTGACATAAAGCTTTTCCATACCGATTTTTTTACCCTTTAAGTCTTCAATATCATTAATGTCATTGCGCGATAATATCATATCTCCACCAAGCGAATAATCTATTATTAGAACAGCTTTGATGGGGAAGCCGGAGTTGTATAAGGAAATTGCCATATCTAATGTGATAGCAGCAGCATCTAATTTGCCGGATTTCAAAGCTTGAATTTCTTCATCAACTTGCAGATTATGAAAAAACTCTATTTGAGTATTATTATTTTTGAAAATACCTGTTTTTTGGGCTAAATAAAAGGGTTCATATCCTGTCCATTTGCCGGAACCTATTTTGAGTGATAACTTATCCATATTAACCTTTTTATTTTTAGTTTATAAAATATTGAAGCTTACTTTGTATATGAATTATAAAGCAAATATAAACAATTATTTAT
>CAZVPQ010000051.1:0-9715 GCA_964628675.1 uncultured Hyphomicrobiales bacterium
CCTTTATTTCAGAAATCCCTTGTATTAAGCATTATCAAGATGTATCAAAAACTTGTGAGAATGATCTTCTAGTTGTTAATTCTGATATCATTTGATTTTCGTGACTTATCTCCTTTAATCTCTACCTTCTCGCCCATTTAGGCCTCTACTTGTTTCTTTTCTTTTCCATTTATTTGTGTTAATGCGTATTATTATGTTTGTACTTATTGCATGATAGTAAAAAAGATTCTTCGGTTCTATAACAAAAGGGATATAGTGAATGACAGGATACATTTGGGCAAAGCCGACTATTTTGTTAATATCAAAACTATAAGTGATTTAACAAAACTAATCCAATCAAAATTACTAGAAGGCAAAAAATATTTTATTCTTGGTAGTGGCTCTGATGTACTATTTGTTAATGATTTCAATGGAGTTATACTCAATATTGAATTAAAAGGAATGCACATTAGAGATTACGACGATGATGAATTAATAATTGAAGTATATGCCGGTGAGCAATGGCATAAATTTGTTCAAACTTGTGTTAAGAATGGCTATTACGGAGTCGAAAATCTTGCTATGATCCCCGGCAAAGTTGGTGCCGCACCTGTCCAAAATATTGGAGCTTACGGAGTAGAACAAAGTGATGTTTTTTTTGGTCTCAAAGGATTTAATATTGAGACTAATCAAGAAATTAATTTGAATAAAGACGAATGTAAATTCGATTATCGTGATTCGATTTTCAAAAATGAACTCAAAAATAAAGTTATTATTACATCAGTTGAATATAAACTAAGTAGAAAAGAAAAATTCAATTTTTCTTACAAAGAATTGGATAAAACAATACATCAATTTCCTTGGGTAAAACCCGACTTGCAATATGTTTTTAATACTGTTTGCAGAATTAGAACTTCCAAATTACCTAATCCTGAAGAATTAAAAAATGCAGGTAGTTTTTTCAAAAATCCTGTTGTATCAAAAACAGAATATCTTGAATTGAATAAGGAATTCCCCGATATTCCCGGATATGAATTAGAAGATGATAATATAAAACTTTCCGCCGCTTATCTAATTGAAAAGACCGGTTGGAAAGGCAAGAGAATAGGTGATGCCGGAGTTTACAATCATCATTCCCTTGTTCTAATAAACTACGGTAATGCAAGTGGCAAAGACATACTTGATTTATCTGATAAAATACAAGATTCTGTCCAAAATAAATTTGGAGTTAAAATAGAAAAAGAAGTTATTGTTATTAAATGATAATTTATTTTTAACTAACACTATTTGCATAACTATAGCGAATAATAACAAGTATAAATTGTTCAAAATTTTCCAAACCATTTTCTTTACATTTATTTGAAATAATATATATTAGTATCATATTAAAAGAATTGGATCTATATCAAATTTAGTGGGTTATTAAGTATCTATTTATAAAAATAGATTATATTTATGGTTGATGTTTCCATCTTCTATGTTGCCAAGTCCAAAGATATGGATGCTCGCGGATAGCGTCTTCAAGAGCTTTTACGTGCCGTTCAGTCAATATTCTGATATTCTCCTTTGTATTTTCTAAGTCGTCGGTTTTTAGCTCGGATAATTTGAGTTTATAAGTTCCATCTTCGTTCCTAACGACGAAAGCATAAACAATTGGAGTTTTAAACTTTAATGATAAAACCGCAGGAGCTTCATAAGTTGCCGCAGGTCTTCCAAAAAAATCAACATATATATCTTTGTTCTTATCAGCACTTTGATCAACTAAAAGAGCAACGGATTTACCATTTTTAATTGTGGATACCATTTTGCGAGCCGCTTTAGACATCGGCACAACAGAATTGGTTTTCATTGTTCTAAATTCATTTAAAAATTTATCTAAAAAATCATTTTGTTGTGGTTTGACAACAATAAGAATCGGAATATTAGCAAGTAATCCAACTCCATAAGCCATAAGCTCCCAATTGCCATAATGACCCGACATTAAAATTAATCCTTTGCCTCTCTGTAACACTTCATCAATAAATCCTATATTTTCAACTTTTAAATATTTGGACATATAATCTTTTGAAAAATATTTCAAAGCCGGCGTTTCTACAAGTACTATGCCTAAGTTGTGATAAGATTTTTTTACGACATTATTAATCCAAACTTCGGATTGATTGGGAAAAGCATATTTCAAATTATCATAAGTGATTTGTTCACGTTTTTTACTTAATATTCTTAATATATCACCAACAAACTCTCCAAATCTTTTCCTTGATTTAAAAGACAATTTGGATGAAAACCACCCGATTAATAATAATAGATAAGTAATAAATTTATTCATTTTTTATTGTCTGAAATTATTTTGATTGTCTAAAGGGTTTGAATCTTTTTTCAAGACATAATAATTATACCAATCATCAAATTCTATTTCATCAATAGCTGTTGAATGAACTAAAATAAAGTTTCCATAACCGGTAATATCTACAAAGTAAAAATACACGCCCCCTTGGATATCGCCATATAACCATTCCTCATAAGCCCGTGTTTCGCCTTGATAAGGATGTTGCTTTCTCTCTGTTGGAATGCCATATTTCAATAGCACGCGTCCTCTATCGGTATCCCATCCTTTTCTAAGGCTAAAACTAAAATATCTTGTTGCGTAATTTATTAACTTTCTAAACTCAAATAGTTTTTCATTAAACTTTGTTTCAGGTTTTGGATCTCTCTTTTTCCAAAAACGATATAAAGCTCTTTGTTTTGCCTTAGTTGATGTCAAAGTTTTAAATTGATCTAATTCAGACCCAGTAGCAATATATTTAATTTTGTCTATTTCGATATCTGTTTGTTTTGGTGAGAATGTAGAAAATTCGCTCAATTCGAAACTTTGATTTTCAGAAAATTTAGGTTTATTTATCGCAGCTTTATCAGGGTTGATTATATATATCTTTTTAGATTTTGATATAGAATCTTTAATATTATTTTTATAGTAGTATGCTGTAACATTGATATAATAATTGCCGCTTGGTAAATCTAATAATGGCGTAGAGTTTGTCTCAATCATTCTATTAGAATTTAACTTGTAGATTTTTTTAATATTACTTTGTTTGATTTTCCTGCCATAAACATCAGAGAATGAATAAGCAATTATTAAACTGTCAGGTTTAAATATATCACTATTGTAAATCTCCAAGTATGTTGCTAATTGCTGTTTATTACCAAGATAATATGCAGAAGGGTTTGGGACAACAAATAATCCGTTTTTCTTAAAAGCCTTATTCCATACTAATTTTGATTTGTTCTCATCTACAATATTTTGAGCCAACTCAATATCACTCATACTTATTGTGCTTTTATCAATATCCCTAATAACAAGGTTTACTGAATTCTCTGCATGCGAAGAAGAATCATTTACATCTTGAATATAAATATTGATTTTGTATTGTCCTGAGTTGAGAAGAAAATCTTTTTGACCCAATAGATTAATATTATTATTGATACTTGTATCTAACATTTTATGTGAGACAATCCATTTTTTCTCAATTTCTAATCCTAAATTAGAATAAATTGAAACGTGGAAAAACAATTCTCCGAGATATTCACTGCCATTCTTTTTGTAATTAAGAGAATTTTCCGATATAGAGTAATAAAATTCCCAAGTAATCATATCATCTTGATTGTAAAAAGAAGAGGCATTTACATCAATATTGATTTTTTTAGCTTCCGATGGAACTATGTTTATAAGTGAAATTAATAATATATAAAATAATATTTTCATTTAATGATATATTTATTTTCCTAATTTGATTATAATATCATATTCGTCTTTTGTCAAAGCCATTACAGATAACCTTGATTGTTTAATCAAAGCTATTTCTTGCAATTTCTTTTCATTTTTAATTTGAACAAGAGTTACAGAGTGTTTAAATGTTTTTACAGGTTCCAACTGAACTGCTACCCAACGTTCATCATCGGTTGTTGCGTCTTGGAAATATTCCTTAGTAACTTTGGCAATGCCAATTACGTCTTTTGTAGTTTGACTATGATAGAACAGTACTCTATCACCTTTTTTCATATCCTTTAAATTGTTTCTCGCTTGATAATTTCTTACCCCATCCCAAGGAGTAGATTGTTCTTTTAAGAAATCGTCCCAAGAATATGTTTTCGGGTCTGTTTTAACTAACCAATATTTCACATTATATAAAAAATTGTTAAAAAAAATATTAATAATTAGTAATAGCGTCCAAAACAATATCTTCTATTGATTTTGATGATGCAATATTTTGATAATAAGCAAAAGTATCTAAAATCGAATAAACCGGCTGACCGTTTTTAATATAATATGCCGAAGGAATAGTATTTAATTTTATAATATCCGTATAAGGGTGTTTTGAATCAATGCTACTCATCGAATACATTTCAAAACTATTTTCTGATATATTGCTCGTTTCCAAAACTTTTACTAACTCGGCTGAGGTTTTAGCTACGCCCTTACAACCACAAGAAGGGGACAGAAAAATATAAAAGTTTTCATTAGTTGAGTCAAATACAGCCTTTATTTGAGAGACAATAGCAGTATCAGGTTTATAGATTTCCCATTCGGGAGCAAACCACTCATAACCGATAGAAGCTTCAATTTCAGCTTTTGACATTTTAACAGCATCTTGAATCGGACTAGTAGTTTCATTGCAAGAATATAACATAGAAGCAAAAGCAAAGGATAATAACATTAAATAAAAAACTCTTTTTTTCATATTAGTACCTATAAAATTAAACTTTTCAATTAAAACGTTAAATTAATGATTTTATTTCTTTAAAAAAAACAATTACATTGAGTTTGAAATAAAAAAAGAATACTAAGGTTATAGTATTCTTTAAATTTAAATTTTATTTCAATCTTACAATAAACTAAATCCTGTTTGGCTTATATTTAATATTAATGACGGGAACAATCCGAATAGTAAAATAGCAATTGTTGCAATAACGATTGTAATGTTTGATAGACCGGCTTTACCTTCCAAAACGTTTCCTTTGTTATCTTTGAAATACATTTGAACTACTAAACCGATGTAATAATACATTGAAATAATAGAAGAAATTACTGCTACTATTGTTAGCCAAGTAAATCCCGCTTCAACAGTTGCCGCAAATAAATAGTATTTTCCGAAAAATCCAGCCATAGGGGGGATGCCTGCTAATGAAAACATAAACAATGCCATCATTGCCGCCATAGCGGGATGAGATTTACTCAATCCGGCATAATCTTTTATCTCCAAATTCTTTTCATTGTTTCGTTCATAAACGGAAATGATAGTAAACGCTCCCATTTGCATAAATAAATATGCCGTGGCATAAAATGTAATCCCAACCCAACCCAATGTGGAATTTGCAACAATACCCATCAATAGATAACCTGCATGTGCAACAGAGGAATATGCAAGCATTCTTTTAATATTCTTTTGTACTAATGCGGTTATATTACCGATTAGCATTGTGCCTGCTGAGATAAAAGCAATAATATTTTGAATAGTAGAAATATCAAAACCGCTTTTGACATCTAATATATTAGCCATAAATGGGCGTGTAATTACCACTAATGCAATAATCGCCGCGGTTTTTCCTGCTGTGCTCATAAAACCTGTTACTACTGTCGGTGAACCATGATATACGTCAGGCGCCCATTGATGGAAAGGAAAAGCTGCTGATTTAAAACTCAATCCGATGATAATTAATCCTAATCCTATTACACAATAAATAGGCAAATCAGATTTTGACATTACTATTTTACCGATGTCAATTATATTCAATGTCCCTGTGGCGCCATATATTAAAGCGATGCCATACAATAGAAATCCCGTAGCAAATGCTCCAAGCAGGAAATATTTTAATGATGCTTCAACAGATTTTGTGTTTGTACGGATAAATCCGGCTAAAACATAAAATGAAATCGACATTAACTCAATACCAAGGAATAGAATTAATAAACTGTTTGAATGAACTATCAACATCATACCCACAACTGCAAACAACAATAGAGAATAAAATTCATTGTATTCAAAATATTCTCTTTTTAAGAAATTTTTTGCGGCGAACATAGTTAGAAGTGCCGCGAGCGAAAACAAAGTATCAAAATAAGATGTATAGCCTCCGAAAATCAGCATTCCCTTTGAATATAATTCGTTGGAATTAATCGGCACAACCATTCCTTGCACATTCAATAAAGTAATAAAAGAAACTACGGTTGTTATTAAGAAGCCGAATAAAGTGTAAAAATATGCTATATTTTTATTTTTCTTAAATATTGCATCTACTATTATTGCCGTAATAGCAAAGAATGATGCTATTATTAATGATGAACCTAACTGTATTTCACTTAACATATTAATTAAACCTGTATGTAATTAACAAATTTAAAACAAACTATTTATTAACTTGAATCCTGACTTTTTCGGGAATATCATTTTTCTTAACTACTTTTGGTAAATCATATTTTATTGTACCAAACTTAACCAAATGCAATTTATTGACTAATGAACGAGAATAATTTTCCGATATTCCTAAGAACGTGTTTGGATAAACTCCAATCCAAACAATGAAAATTACTATGGGAACCAAAATAGTCCATTCCCGTTTGGTTAAATCTTTTAAATTATGGTTTTTCGGATTATCATTAGTTCCAAACATTACTCTTTGGAACATCCACAGCAAATAACAAGCGGCGAAAATCACACCTGTTGCCGCAACGATTGTAAATGCATAAGAATTTAAAAACGGAGATGTGAAAGCACCGAGTAAAGTTAAATATTCACCGACAAATCCATTTAATCCCGGCAAACCTGCCGAAGCTAGCATAGCTATCCCAAAGAATACGGTGAAGGCAGGCATAACGCGGGCTATACCTCCGAACTCCGATATTTCACGGGTATGCCTCCTTTCGTAAATCATGCCAACTACAAGAAATAGCATACCTGTTGATAAACCGTGATTGACCATTTGAATTATTGCTCCTTGAATTCCAATTACGGTCATTGAAAAAATACCGAGTACTACAAAACCGAGATGGCTAATGGAAGAATAGGCAACGAGTTTTTTAATATCCGTTTGAATTAACGAAACCAAAGCTCCGTAAATTATTCCGATAACGCCGAGCCAAGCAAAATAAGGAGCGTAATGGATTGCCGATTGAGGGAAAAGTTCCAAATTAAATCTGAGAAGTCCGTATGTTCCCATTTTAAGTAAAACACCGGCGAGAATAACCGAACCCGGAGTTGGTGCTTCGGTGTGTGCATCGGGCAACCAAGTGTGAAGAAGAAAAAACGGAATTTTTATACCGAATGATAGAGCAAAAGCTAAGAACATCCATTTTTGAATATCAAATGGTATTTTATCCGCGACATTGCGAATTATCATCAAATTAGTTGTGAAACCTTGTGGATTATGAAGAATTTCGGTTCCAGTGTAATAACCCAACCATACAATAGCTAATAACATAAATAATGAACCGACAACAGTAAAAATAAAGAATTTAACTGCGGCGTAAATTCTGTTTTTGCCTCCCCAAATACCAATAATAAAATACATTGGGATAAGAATTATTTCCCAGAAGATATAGAATAGGAATGTATCAAGAGCCATAAATACACCACTCATTCCGAATTGAAGCAGTAGTATCATTATATAAAATTCTTTATCTCTTTTTTTAATCGCTGAAAAAGACGAAAGAATAGTTATAGGTGTAATAAACGCTGTTAACATTATTAACAACATAGACATTCCATCTACTCCTATGCGAAATCCGGTATCAAAAGTATGTATCCAAGGGATATTAATAACAAATTGGAAACCCGGGTTATCAATATCAAAACCGATAACCATTAATAACATCGTTATAAACGCTAATAAAGAAAATCCCAAAGCTGTATATTTGATTAACTTTGTTTTATCCCTATTAAAAAATAAAAGTAAAACTGAACCAATAAGTGGTAAAAATAATGTTAATAGTATTGCTGTCATATTCGAACTTTATTACTTGTCAAACATTTTCTTAATTATTTAAAAACTAATAAGTAACCAAGCAATGATGATTACAATACCGCCTATCATCATTGTTGCATAATTTTGAACTATTCCGCTTTGTATCTTTTTAGTGTATTGTCCCAATTCAAGAGTAACATTTGCAACTCCATTGACTATCCCGTCGATAATTTTTACATCAATTACTTTCCATAAAAGATTTCGAGATGTAGTAACTATCGGGTCAACAATAACACTAAAATATATATTATCTAAATAATACTTATTCCATAAAATTTTATATGAAGTCTTGAATCGTGTTGCTAATTTCCTCGGTATAGTCCATTTTGAATCGCTATAAAATTTATTAGCCAAAAAGATTGAAACTAATGCGATAGTTACTGAGATTAACATAAATAAATATTCAGTTAAATGCGAAGAAGATTCGTTAATTATTTTATTTTGGACTATTATTCTTTGAGCGTTAGCAAATATAGGTTGCAACCAATTATGGATAAGATTAGGGTTTTGACTAAGCCAATTAGCTAAAATTTTGGGTACACCGAGAAAGCCCCCGAATGCCGATAAAAAGGCTAATGAAACCAATGCAAAAAGCATAGTTTTCGGTGCTTTGTGCGGATGATGTATTTTAGGGTCAAATCTTTCTTTTCCTTCAAAGACTAACTTTAACAATCTGAATATATAAAATGCTGTAAATAATGACGCAGTAGCAAGTATTAACCAAGCAAACCAACCACCATTAGTAAAAGTTGACCAAAGAATCTCGTCCTTTGAGAAAAATCCGCTAAAGAAAGGT
Source organism: uncultured Hyphomicrobiales bacterium (assembly GCA_964628675.1). Classification (GTDB taxonomy): domain Bacteria; phylum Bacteroidota; class Ignavibacteria; order Kapaibacteriales; family UBA2268; genus CAZVPQ01. The sequence goes on from CAZVPQ010000051.1 coordinate 8,792, forward strand.
ATTCCTGATATTGCTAAAGCGGCTACATAAAATGTTTTATATGTAGTCGGCATATATTTTCTCAGACCACCCATTTTCTTAATATCCTGCTCTTCGTGCATACTCTGAATAACCGCACCTGCGACAAGGAATAATAATCCTTTGAAGAAAGCATGCGTCATAACGTGAAAAACTCCTGCTGTAAAAGCTCCTACACCGAGTGCAGTAAACATAAAACCCAACTGACTGACAGTGGAATAAGCTAAAACTTTTTTAAAATCATTTTGGACAATAGCAATTGATGCGGCGATAAATGCAGTAGCTACTCCGACAACCATTACAACTTCCATTGAGACAGGAGCTAATGCAAAGAGAACGGAATTTCTTGCAATCAAAAATACTCCTGCAGTTACCATAGTTGCCGCGTGTATTAATGCAGAAACAGGTGTTGGACCTGCCATTGCATCGGGCAACCAAACAGCTAATGGTATTTGTGCAGATTTACCAGTGCAACCTAAAAACATTAATAAAGTTATTGCCGTCATTAACCCTGTTCCATAATAAGATGATGACATAGTGTTAGCCGAGTTCATAACACTTGTATAATCAAGAGTATTAAAAGTTATGTAAATCAAGAACATTGCAATAATAAAACCGAAGTCGCCAATTCGGTTAACTATGAATGCTTTGTTACCGGCATCACCAGTCCAAGTGATTCTCACTCCATCAAATTTTCTATCATACCAAAATCCAATGAGCAAATAAGAGCATAATCCGACGCCTTCCCAACCCAAAAAAGTCAATAAAAAATTACTAGCCAATACAAGATCGAGCATCATAAAAATAAAAAGATTGAGATATGCAAAGAAACGATAAAAACTTCTGTCGCCATGCATATAGCCAATAGAATAGATATGCACCAGCGAGGAGACAGTGGTCACCACC
>CAZVPQ010000052.1:0-9712 GCA_964628675.1 uncultured Hyphomicrobiales bacterium
AATGTGGATAAAAATTTATTTTAAAATAAAAAGAGCACATTTTATTAGTTTTTTCAAATTATTTAAAATATAAAAGTTGGCAATTATCAACAACTAAGGACAATTCTTTAATAAATAATTCATTAAAAAACGGATTAAATCCATCAAATTTTTACCCTTACTAACTGTGGAAAATTCACCCTAAATATTAATGGCACATTCATTGTAAAATGAGTGTTGAGAAACAATATGGAAGAGAAAAAAGAACATATAATCAAAGCAATTGCATTAAAGTATAATGCCGACAATTCCGCTTCAAAACAAATTGTTGCAAAAGCAAGTGGTGAGTTGGCTCAAAAGATTTTATTGGAAGCAATTGAGAACAATATTGAGATTTACAAAGATGAAAATTTAATGAATCAACTATCGAATATGAAATTTTTGGATACTGTACCCGAAGAGTTATACTCTGCGGCGGCGGACATTATGGAATACATTTACACAATGGACGATAAAGCAATAAATATTCAAGGAAAGGACTAAAACTTGTTAAGAGAATTATATACTGCGGCTTTGGGAATGATTCCCCAGCAAACAAGATTGGAAGTTATTGCCAATAATATTGCTAATTCCAATACAACAGGTTTCAAACGCTCATCTGTATTCGAAAGGAATCTTATTGAAGCTAAAAGTAATTTCTTTAATGTTCCGGGCGACAATGAACAAGATGATCCGCCAACAGGTTCATACATTGATTTCTCGCAAGGTGCTTTTGAAAAAACGGATAATAATTTGGATTTGGCAATTGACAGCAAAAAAGCTTTCTTTGTTTTTGAAGATGCGGACGGGAGCAAAGTATTATCTAAAAACGGGCAATTGACAATTGATGGTGACGGCTATTTGATTGGAGTGGACGGTAAAAAACTTATGGGAACTAACGGACCGATAAATTTGGGCAATGAATATAGAACAGACCCATTTATTAGAAATGACAAAAGGGCAATGGATATCAAAATTACTCAAACAGGTGAAGTTTTTGCCAATCAAGAAGAAATCGGCACAATTCAATTAGCAAAAATTGACGATTTGAATTCACTCGAAACTATAGCTAACTCGGATTTTATTGCAACCAAAGATACTGAAATAAATTACATTCCTCAGGACGAGGTTGTATTACGTCAAGGTTGGGTTGAAAACTCTAATGTAAATGTTATTAAAGAAATGGTTGATATGATTGAACTGGAACGGCTTTTTCAAACCGGCAGTAAAGTTATAACAACAAATGACAACACATTAAGTACAAGTATTTCAATCGGTAGATTTTATTAATAGTTCTTTTACATTTTGAATTAAATAATTTAATAAAGGAATATCAAAATGGATAAAACGCTAAGGACAGCGGCAACAGGACTTTCGGCTCAGCAAAGATATGTTGAGATTATTGCTAACAATTTGGCTAATGTTAATACTACGGCTTTCAAAAAAGTAAGACCCGAATTTCAGGATTTACTTTATGAAACTTTAAGACCGGCAGGTGGCAATAGACGTATTGGAGTTGAACCGTTAAACGAAGTTCAAATAGGTTCGGGTACCGAATTAGTTGCAACAACTAAAATTATGAAACAAGGCGATTTAACTCAAACAAATAATGCTTTGGATCTCGCTATAAATGGTCAAGGTTTTTTCATTCTTAGAAAACCAGACAATAGTTATGCGTATTCCAGAGACGGTTCATTCAAACTGGACAAGAACGGACAAATTGTTAATTCGCAGGGCTTTGCTTTGGAACCGGGTTTCCAAGTACCGCAAGATGCAACAACTGTTCAAGTTTCCAGCGAGGGAGTAGTTACGGCTCTATTAGACGGTTCGACAGACGAGCAAACATTAGGTCAAATCGAATTGGCACGTTTTATTAATCCTACGGGGTTGAAGTCAATCGGAGATAATATGTTTGATGAAACTTCAGCTTCCGGTACTGCTATGTTTGAACAACCCGGAATGAACAATACAGGTATGATAAAACAATATTATTTGGAATCATCAAATGTAGATATTGTCAAAGAAATGGTGGATATGATTGTTGCACAAAGATCTTATGAAATCAACTCAAAATCTGTGAAAACAGCCAGCGAGATTTTGCAAATAGCAAGTAATTTAAAAAGGTAAATGATTAGAATTTTAAAAATATTATTAATGTTCTTCACTGTAATAGCAGTTTCTGTTACGACAAATAAGCTATTTGCCAAATCTACTTTTTCAGGTTCTCGAATTAGGCAAGCGTGCATAGACTATGTGCATAAAACAATTGGAAATGATGCTGAAATTATATTAAAACAAACAATTGAGAATGAGTCATTTGAAGAATCGGGAGTTTATGCCAAATGTACAGGAGACAGCAAAGTATTAAGAGGAAATTGTTACATTGGTATTGAATTTAGAAAAAACGGTCAATTAATACGCCGCTTAGAGATACCGGTTTTAATAAAAATTTATAAAAATATTCCTGTCGCAATAAGACAATTAAAACAAGGCGATATAGTAAGTAATGACGATTTCACACAAGTAAAAAAAGACATAACTTATTATTCTGATAAAGAACTTTTAAATCCCTTGGAAATCCTCGGGAAAAAAATAAAACGAAATATAAAAAAAGGTGATATCATCACAGTTGCATCTCTTGAAAAAGATATGCTTATACATAAAGGCGATAAAGTTCTTATTGTAGCTCAATCAGGAGCTGTTCGGATAAGCTCCGCCGGCAAGGCTCTGCAAGATGCAGCGTTTGGGCAAATAATAAGGATAAAAAGGGACGGATCCCGAGGGATCTTACAAGGGTCGGTAGCCAAGGATGGCTCTGTTTTTATTACAAAGAAGTAAATACTATGAAAAAGATAATGTTAATACTGTTGACGGCAGGGATGTTCTTGATTGGCAGGGAAGCCACATTTTGTCAGTTTATTCAGAACAACTCGCGTTCCTTGTTTTCAGATGTTAAGGCTTTCCAAGAAGGTGATGCGATAACTGTCTTGATTATTGAAGATACGCAAGCTGATAATGGAGCCTCTACATCTGAGGCGAGAAATAATGAGCTAAGCGGTGGAGTTTCAGCAGGTACCGCAGGTGCTAATTTCAAAGGCGAACTCGGACTTAATGCAGGAAACACATTCCGGGCAAGCGGGCATAATACACGAAAAGAAAAAATCCGTTCAAAACTGAGTGCAAGAGTAACTGAGATTGAAGAAAATGGCAACCTAATAATTGCAGGCACAAGAACAACTAAAATTAATGGCGAAACTCAAACAATTAAAATAAAAGGTGTTGTTCGTACTGTTGATGTCAGACCCGACAACTCCGTATATTCATATAACATTTTAGATTTGACTTTGTTTATTGAAGGCGACGGTAATATAACCAAAGTTCAAGAGCCTGGACTGATTACTAAATTTTTAAGATTTCTTTTTTAATCTATGAGATATAAATTTAAAATATCGATAAAATTTAAAATTTTAATATTGACTATGGTGTTATTGTCTATAACATCTTTTTCTGTTTTTGGTGCTAGAATTAAAGATATAGCCAAAATAGAAGGTGTCAATAGTGTTCAAGTTGTTGGATACGGGTTAGTTAGCGGTTTAAATAATACAGGAGACAATCAGCAATCAACATTTACGGTTCAATCTATTGTCAATCTTTTAAAACGCTTTGGTTTAACTGTCCCGCAAACAAATCCGAGAATTAGAAACGTTGCGGCAGTTATGGTTACGGCAAATGTTCCTTCATTTTTGAGACCGGGTTCAAAAGTTGATGTTCAAGTTTCATCAATTGGTGATGCTACAACTTTGCAAGGCGGAGTGCTGATAATGACTCCATTATCCACAGCCGACGGCAAAATTATAGGTATGGCACAAGGTGCAGTTTCAGTTGGAGGATATAATTATTCATCATTAGGTTCACGTTCCGGTAGAAATTTTGTTACGACGGGCAGAGTTCCGAATGGCTTAATTCTTGACAAAGAAATAAAAGGTAAATTTCTCAATGGACAAATTATTAATATTGTTCTAAATGAGCCTGATTTTAATACTGCCGCAAGTGTAAGTCAGACGATAAATAAAATCCAAGGATTGAAGAATGCGGCAATTCCAATTAATTCGGCAGTTATTCAGGTTACCTTCCCCGGTGGTGAACCTGCACAAATAATTAATTATATTTCGCAGATTGATACTTTGCAAGTTGATGTTAATCCAATTGCCAAAGTTGTAATTAACGAGAGAACGGGTACAATTGTTATTGGAGGAAATGTCCAACTATTGCCTTCAGTTGTATCACACGGTGGTTTGGAAATTCAGATTCAGAGACAAATTATTGTACCACAACCGGCACCGTTTACCGTAAGACCGCCGTCAATAGGGCAAACTGCTAATATAAGCGTAACTCAAGACAGCACAAATTTACCCGTTAAACCATTAATTACAGCAGGGGCTTCGGTTCAAGATGTTGCTGATGCTTTGAATGCACTCAAAGTTAAGCCGAGAGATTTGATAGCTATTTTCCAAGCGTTAAAAGAAGCGGGTGTTTTACAAGGTCAATTGATAATTCAATAGAAATAATATGGAAAGCAATTTTATACCGATTAAAAATAATTTGTTAGATAGAAATCTAATTGATAATAAATTAGATGAACTAAGCAAATGGAAATCAGCTTCAAAAGCTTTGCAAACAACTCCTCATAATAAAGAAGAGATTGCAAAAGCCGCTCGAGGCTTTGAATCCATATTTGTTAATATGATGATTAAAGGATTGAAAGAAACTCTATTGAACGACGAAGAAAATAATAGTGAAAATATGATGTTCGGTGCTGATTCATTGCAAAGTTATGGGGATATGTTATGGGCGGACAATATTTCTAAAACAGGCAAAGGTATCGGATTAGCCGATATGATTTATAAACAATTAACAGGCGGAGATAATCTCGAACCGATTAGGACAATACAAGCAAAGTCAAAAATTACTGAAAATAATAAGGAAACTCGACTAATAAATAAAGAAAAGATAATCATTCCGGTTGAAAATCAAATTGATAAAAAACCTATTAGGAATACTCAAGAAATCAATATAAATGATAAAGTTCTCGGAGGTAGTTTTAAGGATAGAGTTAATCAAAGATTACAGAAATACCAAGACTCAATTTATGCCGCTTCTGAAAAATATAATATACCACAATCTTTAATTAAAGCGGTGATTACTGCGGAATCCGCAGGTATTCCTACTGCCAAATCAAAAGCAGGTGCCAAAGGTCTAATGCAGTTAATGGATGGCACTGCAAATAATTTGGGAGTTCAAAACAGCTATGACCCTTACGAAAATATTATGGGTGGGACTCAATACTTAAAGATGATGTTAGAGCAATTCGATAATAATTTGGATTATGCACTCGCCGCATATAATGCCGGTCCCGGCAATGTCCAAAAATATAATGGTGTGCCGCCATTCAACGAAACTAAAGCATATTTACAAAGAGTAAATAAATATAATAATTTATTTAAAAATGAAAATCCTAAAGATTTTTAAGGTGAAATTATGAATGATAATCTAATGAATATACTTGAATACGAAAAAGCAATACTTGAAGATATGCTTATCGTTATTTTAGAACAAAAAGAAGCATTGATCAAATACGATGTTGATGATTTGGAAAGTATTAATAAAAAACAGGAAGAATTGAGTAAGCAATTACTCAATGCTGAAAAAGAAAGAATTAATTTTATTCAAAATTGGTTAAAATTAAGTAAAAGTGAGGCATTAGAACTTAAATTGTCAGCACTCGAAAAGCATCTTGATACTGAAAAGCAATCTAATTTTCAAAAATCAAGAGAATATTTGAATGGTTTAATTCAAAAAATAAATGAGTTAAATTCTATTAATAGAGTCCTAACTAATCGTGCCAGACATACTATACATGGAATTTTAACTGTTATTTCTGGGGGCAATAATCACGTTTGTAATGTACAAATTTAAACAAAGGAATAAAAATGAAAACAAAAAAGGATATACAGTCCAAATTATTAGATAAAATGAATGACTTAGTTGAGTCTTTAATCTCTTTTAATTCAAGTATTGAAGATGATACTAATTCTAATCTTAGATACTTCTTAAACCAAGTTGTCAATACAATGCCTAATTACGTAGAAACTATGATTAAAAGCAAGAATGCAATGAATAAGAAAAAATCATTACTTGATACAAAAACAAGTTTAGACGAAGCCAAAGTATATTTGTCTTTAATTGAAGGTTTTGGTTATGGCAAAACAAGAGATTTATCAAACAAAGTAGATGAATTTAATAAATTATTAAGTAAAAACTTTTCCTAAATTATTATGGGATACAGCTCATTAGAAATAGGTAAACGATCTTTAATTGCAAGTAAAATTGCATTAGATCTAACTAGTAATAACATAGCTAATGTTAATACCGATGGCTACTCACGCAGAATAGCATCTACTTCTGAAGCCGAACCTCTGGCAACAGGAAACGGATTTATCGGCACGGGAGTATTAATTGATAAAATCAAAAATTATAGAGAGGATTTTTTTGATAAAGAAATTAGAGCAACTGACTCTCGAAAATCAGGATTCGATAAAGACACAGAAATACTTCAAAGAGTTCAAGCAATTTTAGCAGAACCTTCTGATCTTGGAATGAATGAATTAGTTTCCAATTTCCTAAATCAATTCGAAGATTTATCATTAAAACCGGAAGATATCTCTTTGAGACAAAATGTTTTAATGATTGCTCAAAGATTAGTTGACAGATCCCATGAAATAGCTCAACAATTTACCGATTTAAAAGAAGATTTAGTCAATACTGCTCAAACAAATATTGATAAGGCAAATGGTTTGATAAAAGATATTGCCACTCTGAATAATGAAATTCAAAAAGCATATTCTTATGATAAAGCCGGTGCCCAGAGCTATATTGACGAACGAGAAAATAAACTTGAAGAATTAGCAAAAATTGTAAAAGTTACAAGAACTGATGGAAATTACGGTTCCATTAATGTTTTTCTTAATGGAAACAATATAATTACAGGCTCTGTATTTTCACCTTTAAAGTTAAGAGAAAAAATCAATCAGATCAGCGGAGAAAGTTCTTTGCAATTATTCAAAATCAATGGGGACAATAGTGAGTCATTAGTTAATGTTGATGGTGGAGAATTAGCAAGTATTTTCAAACATTATAATACTACTTTGAATGAAAAGTCGAAAAAGTCCGATTCTTCATTAGCAAGAAATTTTAACGATTTTTTAAATGCTCTTGTAAATAAAATAAATAATTTCACGAATAAGGGCTATGATTTAAATAGTCAGCCATCAACTCCACTTGGAACTAATTTCTTTGAACCTAACGCTAATGGAGTTAGTGCATCTACAATTGAATTATCAAACGACGTTAAAGATAAACCTAAAAATATTCCATTGTCTTCAAAACCAAATGAGCCGGGCAATAGCGAAATTGCGAGAAATATTGCAAGAATAGCAGTGGATAAGAATTTTCTCAATAATATGACTCCATCTGAATATTATACATCAATAATTGGTGCTTTAGGGCAAATGTCCAAAACAGCTAAAGACAGTTTTGCAACATCTTCAACTGTTGCCGAACAACTGTCGAATCAAAGAGAATCAATAATAGGTGTCAATCTTGATGAAGAAGCAATTAACTTAATAAAATTTCAAAAATCTTTTGAAGCTTCTTCAAGAATCATTAGCACTACAAATAGCATTTTAACAACTTTAGTAAATTTAGGCAGGTAGGTTAAATTATGCCAATGAGAATATCAAGTAATCGAATATTTGAACCTTATCAAAGATCTCTTAATAATAATCAAATTAAACAAGTTAATGATCAGCTTCGATTAGCAACAGGAAAAGATTTGATAAATCTATCCGACGATCCTAAGCGTTTGGTTAGAGCAAAAAATCTTACTAACTTGATTGACAGAAATACAGCTTACAAAAATAATATTGAATCTACATTAGACGAATTTCTCGCCGCAAGTGAAAATCTTAATGCTTTATCTGATAAATTACAAAATATCCGTCAGATTGCAATTGATGCAAGCACAACAGGAAGTTCAACTAATTTATATTCTTTTGGGGTCTATATCAAAGGAATACTTGATGATATCATTAAAGATACAAATTCTGATTTTAATGGTCATTTTCTTTTTTCCGGCACAAAAACTACTGTTGATTCTCTCAATAAAATTGAAGGTGCGAACAATGATTTACCATTTGAATTGGTTAAAGGAGCAGCAGATGCAAACAATCCTTCGGGATTAAAAGTAATATTCAAAGGAAATAACGAAGACAGAATAATTAATAAAGACAATGTAAATACCGAAGTAATAAATGCCAAAGCTAAGGATATTTTCGGTCAAAATAATACAGAACTATTCCAATCAATAATTGATTTATACAATATTCTAAGCTATAAACAAGACGGCACCAAACGAGAAGATTTGGATTCATTTGATACGTCAGATATACAAAAAGTCAGCGAATACCAAAAGCAAATAGCAGACGGAATACATAGAATTGATAATGAATCTGCTCGTTTTGGAGGAAGGTACAATACACTTGATGCTTTAAGACAACAAATGAATAATCAGGAACTAATTTTGAAAGATGTTCGCTCGAAAGCAGAAGATACTGATGTTGCTAAAACAACTTTGAATCTTCAAAAAGAAAATCTTGCACTTCAATATACATTGCAAATTGGTGCAAGACTTCTTCAACCATCTTTATTTGATTTTCTTAGTTAATATTTATATCTTAGTATATGAAATCTAGTACAATTTATGGTTTCCTTTTTGGATTTATCGCAATCATAGGAGGTTTTCTATGGGAAGGGGGTCTTCTTGAAACTTTATTTATGGGACCTGCCATTCTAATTGTACTCGGTGGAACTTTAGCCGCGGGTTTAGTAGGAAGTTCTTGGAAACAAATGTCTCTATTGCCTAAACTCATCTATGTGGCAATTAAACCAAAAACATACAATACTGTCGAAATAATTAATCAAATAATTGATTATGCTTATATTGTACGGAGAAAAGGCATTTTGGCTTTAGACAACAATTTAGGACAAGCAAAGCATCCTTTTATTAAAAAGCTGTTTCGTATATGTATAGACGGCGCTGACCCACAGTCATTAAAGAAAATTGTTGATATGGAAATTTATTTTTTAGAAGAAAGGCACAATACTAATATTAATTTGTTTATTAAATTGGGTGGGTATTCACCAACAATGGGAATTATTGGTACCGTAATGGGGTTGATTGCAACTTTAGCGGCGGCGGGTAGCGATCCCAATATTTTAATTCATCATATAGCATCTGCTTTCATTGCTACAATGTGGGGTGTCCTTTTGGCTAATATTGTTTGGTTGCCTATTGCCGACAAATTAAAAACAATGCACGATGATGAAATTAAAATGATGAAAATAGTTGCCGAAGGTGCAACTTCAGTCCAAACAGGAGAAACACCTTTTGTGATTAAATCCAAATTAACAAGTTCTCTTCCACTGCCATTACAAGAAAAGATATAAGATTTTATTATTGTAGAGACATAGCGGTATTCCGCCTCTACAGTTTATGCTGTACTGCCCATACTTTCATATTGCCCTGTTAATACATATTCTATTGTTTTTTTAAATTTGTTAATTTAATACTACAACA
>CAZVPQ010000053.1:0-9616 GCA_964628675.1 uncultured Hyphomicrobiales bacterium
GATATTGCTAATCTTATTCCTGAGAATTCTCATCTTGTAATTAATGAGACAAAAGTAATATTTGCCCGTTTATTAATGAAAAAACAAACAGGCGGAAGTGCTGAATTGCTTTGTGTTGAACCAAAATTTCCTTCTTATGATCCACAAATCACTATGTCTGCCAAAAAGAATTGCATTTGGGAATGTATTGTCGGCGGGAAAAAAATTCGAGAAGGTGCTTTTTTGCATTTAGCTAATGAAGATAATCTTGATTTTTCCGCTAAAATACTTAAAAGATTTGAAAACAAGGCTTTGGTTGAATTTAATTGGGAGGAAAAAAAATATTCTTTTTCTGATATTTTATTAGCTGTCGGGAATGTGCCGCTGCCACCATATTTAAAACGTGATACCGTTGAAAGTGATAAAATTAATTATCAAACCGTTTATGCCAATATTGACGGTTCGGTTGCAGCACCGACTGCGGGTTTGCATTTCACTCCGAAGATATTAAATGATGTTAAATCTAAAAATATTGATACATCAAAAGTGATTTTGCACGTCGGTCCGGGAACTTTCCAACCTATTAATACCGATAATGTTATCGACCATAATATGCATAGCGAACAAATATTTATTACAAAGACTAATTTGGAAAGCATTGTTAAAGCTTATGAACAGAAGAAAAATATTATCTCGACAGGAACAACATCACTCAGAACATTGGAATCATTGCACTGGTTGGGTGTTAAAATTTTGGAACATAAATTCAACAAGGAAAGTTATCGTTTGAATTTGGAGCAATGGGAAGCTTATGATTTAGATAATAATATTAGTGTTTTACAATCTTTTACTGCATTAATTGAATGGCTATACAGAAATAATCTTGAAAAAATTACTGCTGTTACTAAATTGTTTATTATCCCCGGTTATGAATTTAAAACCGCTAACGGACTAATTACGAATTTCCATTTACCCAAAAGTACGCTGATTTTACTCGTTGCCTCATTCATTGGCAAAAAGCTATGGCAAAGAGCATACCAAGATGCTCTATCAAATGATTACCGTTTTCTTAGCTATGGAGATTCTTCTCTTCTTTTACGAAGTTGAAATTATTTTTATATCAAGTCCTTTCTAAACCACTGAACAATTCAATTATTTCATCAAGAGTTTTCATTCCAATATCACCTTTAATATGCTGTCTAAGAGATACAGAGTGATTTTCTTCTTCTCTTCTGCCTAAAATCAATGCAAATGGAATCTTCTGCTGTTCGGATTCTGCGATTTTACGATTAACTTTTTCGCTTCTCAGATCCAAGTAAGTTCTGAAACCTGCATTTTTTAATTTCTTTTCAATATCTTTAGCATAATTGTGTTGGTCTTGACCTATTGGTAGTATGCTAACTTGCACGGGAGCAAGCCAAAATGGGAAATTGCCCGCATAATGTTCAATAAGAATAGATATAAACCTTTCGAATGAACCAATAGGCGCCCTATGAATAATAACAGGTCTATGAGTTTGATTATCCGCACCGATGTATTCGAGTTTAAACCTTTCGGGCATAACATAATCAACTTGAACAGTACCGAGTTGCCATTTACGACCGAGAGCATCTTTAATTATAAAATCAATTTTCGGACCGTAAAAAGCGGCTTCACCAGTAGCTATTTGATAGTTCAAATTAATTTCATCGGCGGCTTCTTGGATTTCCCTTTGTGCTCTTTCCCAAAGCTTTATATCACCGCCATATTTTGAAGAGTCATCATCTCTGAAAGAAAGTCGAGCATCAAATTCCATATTAAATGTTTTTAAAAGAAATTGAATTAAATCAATAACTCCTTTGATTTCATCTTTTAATTGTTCGACTGTGCAGTATATATGTGCATCATCTTGAGTAAAACCTCTTACACGAGTCAAACCGGATAATTCACCCGATTTTTCAAATCTGTAAACGGTTCCGAATTCAAATAATCTAAGAGGAAGTTCTTTATAGCTCCGAGGACTGCTTGCATATATTTGATGATGATGAGGACAGTTCATCGGTTTCATAATAAACTCTTCGTTTTCAACTTTCATCGGAGGAAATTGAGATTCGGCATAATATGGATAATGTCCTGAAGTTTTGTAAAGTTCCAAATTGCCAATATGCGGAGTAATAACTTCGGAATAATCTCTTTTGATATGCTCGGCTCTCATAAAATCTTCGAGTTTCCTACGCAAAATCGTACCTTTGGGTAACCACATTGGAAGTCCGACACCAACGCTTGGAGTAATTAAGTATAAACCGAGTTCTTTGCCGAGTTTTCTATGATCTCTTTTTTTGGCTTCTTCAAGCATTTCCAAATATTCATCTAACATTTTCTTTTTAGGGAATGTAATTCCATAAATACGAGTCATCATTTTTCTATCGGAATTGCCACGCCAATAAGCACCGGCAACGTTTAACAATTTTATACTTTTAATAACGCCTGTGTTTGGTATATGTGTACCACGACATAAATCAATGAAATTCCCTTGCTTATAAAAAGTAATTTCTTGATCTTTCAATCCGTCAAGTAGTTCGAGTTTATATTCATCGCCGATTTCTTTAAAATGCTTTACAGCATCTTCCCAAGAAATTTCCATTCTAGAATATTCGGATTTAGATTTAGCCAACTCTCTCATTTTATCTTCAATTTCGGAAAGATTATCTAAAGTTATTGTTTTGCCTTCGGGCAAATCTATATCATAATAAAATCCGTTTTCTATAGCCGGACCAATGCCGAATTTAACACCGGGGTAAATGGATTCAATAGCTTCAGCCATAAGATGAGCCGATGAATGCCAATATATTTCTTTTCCTTCAGGATCGTTGAAAGTAACAATTCTTATTTTGGCATCTTCATTAATTGGTCTAGATAAATCATATTTCTTGTCATTAACAAAAATTCCTAATGATGCTCGTGCTAATCCTTCGGATATGGATTTAGCTATTTCCATTCCTGTCGTATTATTAGGATATTCTCTTATTTCCCCACTAGGTAATGTGATTTCCATTTAATTCCCGTTTCATATTTAATAAAATGTAAAAATAATGAATTTAAATTTCTCAAAAAAAACGTAAATGATTAATACTTATTTGAAACTTATTTTTTTTAATATTGTTGATAAAGTTTGTAATAGTTAAATTTGTAATAAATTATTAATTAAGAGGTAAATAATGAGAAATAAATTCTTTATAGCATTAATTGCAATTTTTGTAGTTAATATTAGTTTTTTATACGCACAAGACGATAATTTAGACAGTTTGGATTTTGAATATCAAGAAGCAGACGAATTTGAAGAAGCAAACACAACATATTTTACATTTGGTGGCGGCTTTGTATTAAATATGTTAAAATTGAATTTTGATGATTTGAATAAACATTTGTTAGATAATAAGTTCATTAATTCAAATGATAAACTTGATGGATATTTGTACCAGTTGGGCGGTCAAGGATTTATATCAATAGGCGTTATACCAAATATACGACTTGGTTTTTTAAGTGTTGGTGGTAGTAAGACGCCATGGGAAAAAGGCAAATTAGATACAACAACAAGCCCAATAGTAACTAAATATTTAGACTATCATACCAGTTTCACAGGACTTACTATTGACTATGCAATCTTACCAATTAAAAATTTTAGATTTGTTGTTTTGCCCGGAGTGGCTATCGGCAGAGGAAGTATAAAAATTGAAACTTATAGAAGTGAGGGGGAAATTGATTGGAATGATTATAAATTTGAGAATAGAAATAACGATTATTACTCAAGTTTGGAATCCGGTTTTTGGTATTTTACTCCTAATGTAAATTTTGAGTATTCGCCTACAGATTTTTCTTTATTCCGACTAAGTATTGGTTACTCGCTTTCAATGATGGGAGATATTTCTATTAATAATGATTGGAAAATGAATAATCAAACGGAAATCATTAATATGCCAAGTGGAATAAATTCAAATGGATTAAATATTCAATTTGGTATATTTTTAGGATTATTTAATTTTTAAAAAATCGTCGAAAAAAATCTTTCTTAAATTAATTTGAAAAAATAAGAAATTTTGTATATTTGTAAGCTCTAATATTGATGAAATGACTTTAGTTATTTTTATAAGATTAGAAATTAAGAGTTTTGAAAAAATGTGGGGGCCTGTAGCTCAGCTGGTTAGAGCAACGGACTCATAATCCGTCGGTCGGGGGTTCAAGTCCCTCCGGGCCCACAAATATAAATAATACATCTCGTTGAATTAATTGATTAGAACACATTGTTTTATTTTCGGTACGATCGGCGGTTCGAATCCTTATCAGCATACAAAATAATAAATAAATTGCTATTTATTTTCTTCTCTTTCTTCCCATTTTATATTTTTGCGTCTAAAAATAAAAGAAATCGGAGTTCCTTCAAAATCAAAATATTTACGTAAAACTTTTTCCATAAATCTTTTGTAAGCGTCGGGAATTAATTTCGGGAAATTAGAAAAAAATGCAAAAACAGGAGGTTCGGTTCCTACTTGTGTAATATAATTTATTCTAAGATCTTTTCCTTTGACTGCGGGAGGTGGCGTCCTCTCTAACTCGGGAAGAACTTTGTTATTTAGTTTAGAAGTTGATATTCGTGTAGTTCTACGTTCTTTAATTTTAATAGCTAATTCAATAATATTTGACATTCTTTGCTTTGTAACAGCAGAAACAAATAAAATCGGAGCATAATAATGAGATTTCATTTGGTCATAAAATAATTTTCTGTATTCTTTAGCAGTATTATCATCTTTAGGTGCTATATCCCATTTATTGATAGCTACTATAACACCTTTGCGAGCATCGGTAACTTGATTAATAATCTTTTTATCTTGATCTTCCAAGCCCCTTACAGCATCTAATAAAACAACGGCAACATCTGCCCTTTTAATTGCAGTTGCAGTTCTTATTATGCTGAACAACTCAATATTTTCTTTTATTCTGCTTCTTTTGCGTAATCCGGCTGTATCAATAAGGACGATTTCTTGTCCATAAAAGTTCAATATACTGTCAATAGAATCACGCGTAGTACCGGGTATATCCGTAACGATAGATCTGTCCTTGCCTAATAAGGCATTAGTCATACTGGATTTCCCTGCATTAGGTCTTCCAACAAAAGCAATTTTCAAACGATTATCAATTTGATCAACCGATGACTCAGATAGATTTTCAACAACTTCATCTAAAAAATCGCCTGTCCCTCTGCCGTTAAGGGCTGATATTGAGTAAGGAGTACTAATACCTAAATTATAAAACTCATTAGCATTTGCATCTTGTTTTTCGTTATCACATTTATTAATAACAAGAGTTACGTTTTTATCTGATGTTCTTAATATATTAGCAATGTCAATATCAAATGGAGTAACACCATCTTTCCCATCGCAAACAAAAATAACAGAATCGGCTTCTTGAATAGCAATATAAGCTTGCTCCCGAATAGCTTTTTCCATAGTATTTTCTGTGCCCGGGATAAAACCACCTGTATCTATAACAAAAAACTGCTTCCCGTTCCAATCGGATTCGCCATAAATCCTATCTCTTGTTACGCCCGGAGTAGATTCAACAATAGCATTTTTTTGCCGAGTCAACCTATTAAACAAAGTTGATTTACCTACATTTGGGCGTCCCACTATCGCAACAATATTCATATATGTATTCAATTGTGAATATAAATTTTAACAAAAATACTTAAATTTCGCATTCATTTAAGAAAGAAAGATAATTAGTACTATCAATCTGCATTTATATCTTCTTTTATATCTTTTGGAAAGATTGCAAAAAAAGTAGAGCCTTGGCTAGCAAAACTCTTAACACCTATTTTAACATTAATTCGTTCAGATAATTTTTTAACAATAAATAATCCTAATCCGGAAGATGGTTCTTTGCCGGTAGTGGGGATATTTAATTTGACGAATTTCTGAAATAATTTTTTCTGATCCTCATTACTAATTCCCGGACCTTCGTCTTTTATTTCAAAGATAACAATTTGCTCATCATTTTCAAATCCACTTTTTATGGAAATATTTATATGCTTGTAAAAAGGTGTGTATTTAATCGCATTGCTAATATAATTGTCAATAATTTGTCTAACATCGGATTTGTTTGATTTAATTATTGTTTCATCAACATCGCTGCCAAAATCAACTTCTTCTTCATCTTTTTCATTACATTTTAAAATCAATCTTTTCTTTTTAATATCAGTTTCGTAATCAACTAAAATGTCTTTAGTCAAATCTTCAAGACTAAAAGATGAAATTTCGATATCTTCCGACTCGGAATTAATATCAAGATAGTTGACATCATAAAGGTCAGAGATTGTTTGAAATGATACTTTGGAATCTTTAACAATCCAATCAAGCTGCTCATCATATTCCTTATCAGAAATCATTTCTTTCATGCGTTGAATATACTGAGATTTTTCAACAATGCGTTCCAAAGGTTCTTTGATGCTTTGGATTGCAACATCCATAAATTTATTTTTTTCAATAAAAAGCTGCTTAATTTCATTTTTTTGATTGATTATTAAATCCTTGGAGAGTTTTAATTCCAATTGAGTGTTAATTCTAACCAACAGCTCTTCTTTATTTGCCGGTTTCACTATATAATCAACACCTCCAACTTCAAAACCTTTAACCAAATCAGAAGTTTCGCTTTTGGCGGTTAAGAAAATAACTGGTATTTCTTTGAGAATATCTTCTTTTTTAATTTGTTCGCAAAGTTGATAACCATCAACAAAAGGCATCATAATATCTAAAAGAATTAAATCGGGTGGTTTTTTTAATAACATAGTCAATGCTTTTTTGCTATCCTGAATCATTGAAACTTCAAATCCTGCATTTAAAAGGATTTTACCGACAATTTTCAGATTACCAACCATATCATCAACAACGGTAACTAAAGTTTTTTCCCCTAATTCAACCTTGTCTTTCATTTTGTCTCCAAAAAATATAAATCATAAAACATAACTACACGATTTTATCTTTTAATACTTGTAAAATTTTAGGATATTTTTCAAGCATTTTCTTCATTTTGCCTAATTCAAGTTCTTCAGCATATTCTTTGAGTAATTTACTATAATTTTTTAAAAAATCAAGCCCTTCTTTTTCAGCAAAATCAGATATTTCTGTTGAGAATTTAATAACCGAACCGATTATCAATGTTTCGCTGGCTTCATTGTAATAATCTTGGTACTCGTTTTTTAACTTGTCTAATATATCCGGCAATTTATTTATTATTTCATCGGTTAATTCTTCAGTAATAATTTTTTCTTTTATTTTTTTCTTTTTTGATATATTACTTTTTACTTTCACAGGAACATAAGGTGCAGGTGTATCTGCTTTTGGGTTTTGACCGGGGATAGTAATAATAAATTTACTACCTATATCTAATTCACTTTCAACTTTTATACTTCCATTATTTGTCTGTAAAAATTCTTTACATAAAACCAAACCTAAACCTGTACCTTTTTCTTGATTAGTACCGGCAGTAGAAGTAAATACATCTATTTTAAAAAGATTATCAATATTTTCATTAGGAATACCTATGCCGGTATCAGCAATAGTTATTTGAACTTTGTTATCTATTTTGTCGGCAGTAAGTCTAATTTCTCCAAATTCAGGTGTAAATTTTATAGCATTGGATACCAAATTTCTAATAACAGTATTAATCATTTTCTCATCAATATAGACTACTAAATCATCAATAGGGTCAGCTATTAAATTAATATTTTTTTGATCGGCATTCACAAGTAATAGTTGAATATTAGCATCAATTAATTGGATTAAATAGTAATTATTAGGATTATAAGGAATTCTGTCGGTTTGACATCTTGACCATTCTAATAGATTTTCGAGGAGGTCATATAGTTGTTTTGAAGAAACAGCCAAATTATTAATAAGTGCATTTTTTTCTTTCTTTTTCATAACATTATGATTTTCAGATAGGATTTTTGCCAATTCTTTGAAATTGGCAATAGGATTTCTCAAATCATGAGCTAATATAGAAAAAAATTTGTCTTTTTGGGCATTTATTTGTTTTAATTTATGTTCAGATGATGAAACTTGAGAATTTAATTCAATTGCTCTGTTAGCATCTTGGAAAATACTATCAATTGTGGATTTTAATTCGCTAATTTCATTTTCATATTTTTGAATTTTGTCAAGATAAATTCCATTTTTTATCTCCAAATGGTTTATAGTTTTTTTTAGTTCTTTTATATCGTCTTTGACAGTCAAAAATTATTCTCCAAATACTAATAAATCGTAATAAAAATAGCATAAAATAAATATATGAAAATACAAGTTAGCATTTTTTTTTAAATTTTTAAGACAAATTATTAAAATTTTTCTTAATTTCAATATTATTTATATACAACAGGATAAGAAAGTGAATTACTTTGAAGGCAAAAAGATCCTTTTAGGAATTAGTGGTTCTATTGCGGCATACAAAAGTCCTTATTTGATTAGAGAATTAATTAAAAACGGAGCTGAAGTTAGAGTTGTGATGACAGAATCCGCAACTAATTTTGTTACCCCAACAATATTATCTAATTTAAGTAACAATCCTGTAGTCATTAAAATGTTTGATGAGTCAATACAAGATAAAGGTGCTTGGCATATACAATTAGCTCATTGGTGCGATACTATGTTGATAGCTCCGGGAAGTGCAACAACAATTTCTCGTATTGCAAATGGATTATGTGATAATGCTTTGTCAGTATTGGCAATAGCTCTGCCTCGCGATATCCCTCTGGTAGTTTCGCCTGCTATGGATTCTACGATGTGGCAACATCCGGCAACACAAAGAAATATCAATAGATTAATTCAAGATGGAGTTTATATTATTCAACCCGAAGAAGGCGAACTCGCAAGTGGCTTGAAAGGTCCCGGGCGGATGCCTGAAACATCAAATATTATGAACTATGTTCAAGATATTCTTCGCAAAATCCCATCAATTGAGTTAGATAATAATAGAATAGATAAAACAAAAGAAAAAATTAGTATAACAACTGCTAAAAATAACAAAGAAGATTTTAATATCTCAGAAATAAATGATTACTATCAGGGAAAAAAAGTTCTAATTACTGCAGGACCAACTTATGAAAAAATAGATGACATAAGATATATCACTAATCATTCATCGGGCAAGATGGGCTATGCTTTAGCTAAAATTGCCCAAGCTGCCGGCGCCGACGTTGTATTGATTTCCGGTCCTGTAAATTTAGAGCCACCTGAAAAAGTTAGACTAATTAATGTTTCATCGGCAGAGGAAATGTATAATGCAACAATCAAAGAATATAGCAGCACTAATATTGCTATCTTAGCCGCTGCAGTATCGGATTTTTCCCCGACAAATCCTAAAGAAGGTAAAATCAAAAAAGATGATATAGGAAAAGAACTTACTATAAAAATGTCTTCTACCAAAGATATTTTAATGGAATTAGGATTGTCAAGAAAGCCCGGTCAATTGCTAATTGGTTTTGCTTTGGAATCATCAAATGCAATCAATAATGGTTGGAAAAAATTAAAATCTAAGAATTGTAATTTGATTGTTGTTAATGAAGCAAATAAACCTGATAGCGGATTTGGAGGCGATTCAAACACTA
>CAZVPQ010000054.1:0-2543 GCA_964628675.1 uncultured Hyphomicrobiales bacterium
TTCAATTATTTTTTTAGTATTCAATCAGAATTACTTTGTGTTGTGTATTAAAGAGGAGATTCTTTCCTGTTCCGAACTGGTTTCGGAAACTTTGTTCAGAATGACAAAGAAAATTCCGACTTGCCACGAGCTAAAGCACGTGGCAATTCAGAATTCAGAATTCAAAATTCAGAATTTCTTAACTCTCTTGCTTCTGTCAAGGTCGGGTCTAATCTTATTGCCCAATCGAGCATTTTCTTTGCGTCTTCAATTGCATCAATTTCAATAAAACATTTTGCCGCTCCGAGACAAGCCAAGCCGTTTTGCTCATTTATTTTTAATGCTTGCTTGAAAATATTCAAGGCATTTTCTATATCCTTTAAATTAAGAAATACATTCCCGTTATCGCATAGAATTAAATCCAATGACAGACCTATGGTAGTTTGATATTTCCATTCCGCCCAATTATTCATAATATCAGCTAATATTTCCAAGGTTTCAGTCCATTCTTCTTTTGCATAATGAATTTTCGCTTGCAAATATAAATTATCAACTTGATATTGACTGTTTTTTGTTTTCTCTAAATACTTCTCAGCTTCGGCAAAATTCGATTTGTTAATATTAATCAAAGCAATATGATATAAAGAATAAATTCCCCATTTTTCGTTTAAATCACCTGTTTCAACTGCTTGTTTGTATAGTTTTTCGGCATCATCATAATTTTGGTTGATGTAGTTTAATTCAGCTTCTCCGAGAATAATCGAAGCATCATCATTATCTATCAAAATCTTCTCAGCTTGCTTCGCCAAATTTTTCCCATATAAATAATCAAGTCTGCTAAATATTTTAATTGTGGCTTTTTTCCAAGTCCAATTAGTTCTTGCTCTATGCGACGCCAAAATACCTGCTGTCAAAATTTCGTTGGGTCGGTCGAAAATTATTCTTAAAACTTGTATTAAAATTTCCAAATCAGGTTCAAGAACAGTTGCCTCATCTGTTAATTCTTCGCCGTCAATTTCTTTTCCGATTGATTTCTCTTTCGATGGAATTAGCCAAGCAACTTCTTCATCGCAATAGTCATCAGTTGCTCCGCCTTGTGTAACAACAACAGGCAAACCGCAAGCCATAGCTTCCAATGTCGGCAATGAAAAACCCTCACCTCTGTATGGATTAACCAAAACGTCGCAAGCACGATATAAACCTGCCATTTCTTCTTCTGATAATTCTTCATTAATATAAATAACTTCGGGATACGCAGGATTGTCGGCAAACTCTTGTATTTTTTGCTGTGCATCCATTCCCTTGTAAAATGAGTCAGTGCCTAAATCTTTAATCACTAAACAAATATCATCTTCCGGCTTAAAAACAGATTTATACGCTTCCAAAAGCAAATCAATCCCTTTACGCCAAATTGAACCACCAACAAATAAAAATTTGAATTTCTTACTTGTCGGTAATTGATATGTTTCACCATTTGGTTTGAATAAGTCGGGATTAATGCCGTTGGGTATTATTTGAACTTTATTAAAATCTATTCCCGAATTTATAAAAGATTGACGGGAGTAATTAGATGGTGTCCAAATTTCATCAGCTCTTTTGAATATTTCCGCAGTGCTTTTCCATATTCTCGAATATTCCCAAGGTTGCATAATAATCCATTTTGCACCTTTGGGTTCATCACTCTTGGGGGGCCACTGGTGTCTAATCCATACATAAGGCAGATTTTCCGTTTCAGGATTATTTTGTTTTACTCTAATATCGTGATTTAATAATTTTTCGTATTTTGGATTGCCCTCGGGGCTGAATTTATCTTCATCGAAAGGAACAATCGTTAATTCCGCCAATTCCGTATCAATAATATTTGAACAATGCTCTCGATTAATCAAAGCCAAAGAATGATAAACAAATTGAGAACCTTCCCAAACAATATTTAATTCCGCTTTACTTTTCGTCGTTTTCTCAATTTCCTGTTTTTCTTCATCATCAAAATTAAACCCTGTAAACAAACCTGATGATTGTTCGCTATTATCATTTATATTTATTTTCATTTTAACTGCTTTCACATTCATATTCAAATTAATAAATCCTCTATCTTGCGGAATATCTTCTTCATTAAATTCAATTATTTCAAAACCTGCTTTTGTCAAATGTTTACTTATGCTTTCTTTGTCAAACGCAACGCAATGATAATCACCCTGATTTGTTTGTCCGCCAAAAATCATATATGAAGCAATATCTGCGTCCCATTTGCCTTCCATATATGCTTTTACCTGCAATTCCAACGAAGGACAGCGGATAAGTAATTGCCCGTTAGGTTTGAGAACTCTCGACCATTCTTTTAATAAATTATCAACTTCGCGATGAGAAAAATGTTCTAAAACATCATTTGCAAGTATTAAATCAACAGATTCATTTTCAAATTCCAGCTTTCTAATATCCATTTTTACAACACGTGCATCATTCGAGAATAAATCAAGGTTGATAAATCCATCTCGTATATCATTGCCACAGCCGAGATTCAAGTAAAGAGGCGAAGGCAAAACATCAGGCAATTTTCCGAATGC
>CAZVPQ010000054.1:2643-9530 GCA_964628675.1 uncultured Hyphomicrobiales bacterium
CTCTTCAATTTCAGTATTATCTTTGCTGTCTTCCCGACGAATTTCAATACCATTCCAATTATCAGCAAAATCAGGCACAAGATTATATTTGTCAATTAAAACAAGTTTTGCAGTATCTTGCTTGGAAGTTAAATAATCAGAAATAATTGCTTCATAATTATCATTTGCATTTAATTCTATCTCAATTGTTTTCAATTCTTCCTTATTAGTTTTAGGCAAAGCTTCATCTAAATCATCAATTTCATTTTTATCTTCTTTTGCTATTATTTCTACGGGTTCTTCATCAATTATTTCAAATTCTTCTGTAGGTTCTTCGTTGTTTTCTATCATTTCTTTGCTTTCTTCATCATTCTGTGTTTCAATAATTTCTTCTTCAATTATTTCAGGTTTAAAAGCAAAAAATCTTATTTCTTCACCTTTACCCAATCCCGCAATATTTTGTATTTCTCTTGCCAAATCAATTTTATCGTCGGGATTGTGCGAATCAAGAATAATATCAATCAATAAATCCTCATCGAAATTGCCAATATCAGTATAAATCTTTTTTACAATAAATCCCGCTTCAATCAATTGTTTTTCCAAAGTATCAGCTGAAAAATAAACAGTATTTTTATATGGTTCAATGCCTTCCCAGTCATCTTCAAATGTTTCGGAAGCAATAGAATCAATATTTGGCAAAATGCCGCAGAATAAACCGTTTGGCTTTAAGATACGGAATATTTTTTGAATTACTTCTTTAGGATTGGACAAAGAATGTAATGAAAACAGAGAAGTAATTACATCAATTGAATTTGCCTGATAATCAATTTCAAGAAAATCCATATCATTTATGTTCAAATTCAGGTTTTCAATACCGAATTCTCTAAGAATCTTTGCAGGTTCAATGCCTTCAACGTCAAAACCTTTTGATTGGCAATTGCTTATGAATGCACCCCAAGAACTGCCAATATCAATAAGTTTGCCTTCCGGTTCAATAAATTCTAATATTTCATTCAAAAAATCATTGCTTTTTTCAATTTGTTTTTGAATTTCAAATTCATTTTTGGGTATTAGATGGCTTAAATCGTCATTAGTTCTTTTTTGATATAATTCTTTGTGCGTTTCGTCGTCGAATCTCGTTCGTAAATATACAGTTCCACAATTCATACATTTTACAATGTCGGAAATAGTTCTGAACTGAGTAAATTCTTCAGAACCGCAAAAAGGACATTTTACCGTAATAAAATTATCTTCAAGAGTATTTCCGTTTAAACCATCGCTCATAAAACACCTATTTTTTTACAAAATTGCTAATAATTTTATAAAATTCCTTAGCAATAAATTCAGGCTTTAAATTATACATACATTCAATACTACATTTTTTTTGCCAATAGCAATTCAGACAATCCAAATCTTCATTTCTCAAGTAATAAAACTCTTTGTTTTGATTGCCGATTAACTTGGGATTTGTTGCTCCGCAAATTACCATTGCCGGCTTATCAAATAAATTATGCCCTATATGGAAAAAAGCACTATCAATAGTCAAAAAAGCGTCGCATTGAGAAGCAATAGCTATTTGATTTCTCAAATCCACATTCAAATCTGCACAATCATAAACTTGATTTATTTTTTCTCTAAGTTTTTCCTTTCCAAATAAAACAAATCTAAGATTATTATCTAAGTTCAGCAATGCTTTTATTAAGTCTTCACTAAAAGGATAGCAACGTTTTATATCTTTATCTGTGATTAGATGTAATCCAATAATAGTAGAATTTTTAAAAACATCTAATTCTTTTTCAGCGTAATTCTTTTCGTCATCATTAATTTGATAAACAATATCTCTATGTTCAAATTTCAAACCCGCCAAGTTGCCGATAATATCCATATATTCAATTTTATTATAGTATTCGGACATTTTGGAAATAATAATATTATAGTCTATAACTTTATCCGAGATTTGTTCTACTGCAAATTCTTCTTCCGTATCAGTCAGAAAAAAACCGTTAATGTCTTTATGCCCTCTGAAAATGTCTTCCGCAATCTCATTACCGGAAATACTTATAATCAAATGCGGATACTGCCTTTTTAAATCGGCAACGAGACCAGTTAAAGTCAAAGCATCGCCAACAGCTTTTGGACATTTGATAAGCACAGTTTTGATTTTATGATAAGGAATTTTCCAAAACTCTTTTGAGAATGATGTTTCTCTTACAGGCTTGCTCGTAGTTTTTTTCGGAATTTCTCTTAATTTATTGAATTCTTGTAAAAATTCATCATAGTTTTTGACTAATCTCAATTCTTCCCAAGGATAAATAAATACATATTCGGAAGAATCTTGAATATTTATTGCATTATCGTCTCTATCGGATTGGAAAACAATCGTGGGCGTTCCAACTAATGCCGCAAAAGTTTTATGCCAAGAGTCAGCGGCAATACACATATCCGCAGATGCAATAATCGACATTTGCTCTTTGAAGGAATCACTTCTTTTGTCAATACAATTAGAATTTATCGGAAAATCCCTGTTTTCTTCTTTTGTGCCTATAACAATTGGTTTTATATTCTGTTCATTCAAGAATTTCAATATTTTAACCCAATATTCCGGTTTAATCCAATTCCTTTTCCATTGGGGCATACCTTTCAAACTTCCCGTAGGTGAAAGAACAATCTGAGGATTAGTAATTTTATTGCCAATATACTTTTTCGCCCAATCAGGTTTATTTTTAATATGATATTTCTCATATATATTTAAGAAAGAATTCCATTCTAATTCATTATTCCAATGCTCCGGCGTTGCACCCATACCGAGAAAATTATTCATTTTCGGGAAAATACCTCTCAAAAAGAGTTCAATTTGCATATTCCCGTCCCAATCGAATATATATACTTTTTTGAGTTTGCCAAACTCTGAGAAAAAGTTTCTCATTCCCTCAGGGTTTCTCGTCAAACTAAATATAATTTGTTCCGGTTCATCATCGTAAAATGTTGATAATAAAAGCAATGCATCGCCAATACCTCCAACGTGCAAATAAAAAGGCGGTAGCATAAGGAAAAAGCTGTAAAAATGTTCTAAGGTGTTTTTGTCATCTAAATTCGGAAAGATTTCGTTGCTGAGATATACAAAATTATCTTCTTCTTTTTCTATATAGGAATTTAATTCAAGCAAAGCGATTTCCTTAGCCCATTTGCGATAAAAGATTTTAGCGGATTCAATATTTAATTCATTAATCACATCTTGATTTTTAATTGTGCGGCTTTCATAATGAATAACTTCGCTTTTCGGCTCATAAATAATTTTATAACCCGATTTTCTCACTTTAAAACATAAATCAGTATCTTCAAAATACATTTTATATGATTCGTCAAACCCCCCGACAGAATTAAATAAATCCTTGCTAATCAATAGACAAGCACCTGTGATAGCATCAACTTCTTCTACTTTATTTACTTCCGGTGCGTCCTTATCGCTATGCCTATATCTATGTTGGGACCACAAAATATAAGAGCCTTTTTCTCTTTGAAATTCAATCCCGCAATGCTGAATTGTATTGTCGGGATAAATTAATTTGCTACCTACAATGCCGATTTGCTCATCTGAGTTAATTCTTTGCAATAGAGCATCTAACCAACCGGATTGCACTTCCGTATCATTATTCAAAAACAAGAGATATTTGCCTGATGATTGCAATGTACCTTGATTTGATGCTTTTGCAAAACCGAGATTACTTGTATTAGTAATGATTTTTACTTCATCATTCTCATTAGATAAAGTATTGAGATAATCTTTTGTGCCGTCAGACGAATTATTGTCAATTATAATCAACTCAAATTCTGTAAATGTATATCTATAAATAGAGTTAATACATTTTTTCGTATAATCGAGATTATTAAAAACGGGAATAATAATACTTACTTTGCTATTTTCAATATTTTGATTATTCATAAGACTTTCCAGTTCGGCAATTTCTTCCGGATTATTTCTGATTTTTGCAATATTAATTAACTCCTTTATTTTATCATAATTATCAGGTTCTTTGATTAAATCTTCCCTAAGCCACATATCCATTAAATTAATAGTTGATTCTTCTGATGTTTCGTTTGGAATTAAAACATCATTCCATTTTTCAATCAATCTATGATAATTCTCTTCATTAAATTTATCTCTACCTTCGGTTTGTGATTCGTGATGATATATCTTGCATTTACCGGTATATCTTATATTTAGCTCTTTTTGTTTGGCTCTAATACAAAAATCAATATCTTCAAATCCATTAACAAATTCCTCATCAAAATAACCGATTTCATCAAATATTTTCTTGTCTATTAGCATACAAGCGGCACTAACAAAATCAATATTTTTTGTTTGCTCTGCATCTTCTACATATTCGAGTTTTCTTAACCTGTGAATATGATAAAACATTTTCTTGCCGTCAAACAAGCCGAGCCTAACTCCGCAGTGCTGTATTTTAGTGCTATCTGGATACAAGAGCAAGGCACCGGTAATTGAAGCATTTTCTTTCTTTGCTTCATAGAGCAGTGATTCAAGCCAATTTTCACTTACTTCCGTGTCATTATTCAGCAGTAATACATAATTACCTTTTGCCTGTTGTATAGCTAAGTTATTTGCTTTTGTAAAACTTAGATTTTCTTCATTATGTATATATGTAAAATTAGTATTCCTGCTTGCCAAATACTTAAAATATTGCAATGTCCCGTCATTTGAAGCATTATCGACGGTGATTATCTCAAAAATATCTTTATCTGTATATTTATAAATTGATTTAATACAATTCTTTGTCAGCTCTAAGTTATTGTGGACAGGGATAATTATAGAAACCAATTCATTCTTAATATTCTCTGTTTCTTCACGTAATATTTCTCTTAACCTCGAAATATCTTTTATTCTTTTCTCGCTATTATCCTCAGCCATTGCAGAAATCAAATCCGGCAGAAGATTATATTTTTCATCAAGTTCCGCAATAACCAATCCCATAGAATATACATCACAATGAATCTTGTCAGCCGGTAATTTGTCTTTGCCAAGTCCGGCAGGTGTTATAAAGTTTTCGCCTTTTTTAACTGCCCAACCTAAATCAATCAAAACAGGTTTTTTGTCTCTAACAATAATATTTTCTTTAAGTATATCTCTATGAATTATATTGTTATCAGACAATTCCTCTAAAATATCTAATAAAGAATCAACAAATTTCAAATAAGTATCTTTATCATTTTCACTGAAAAACTTTTGCAAATCCGAGAGTAAAAATCCATCAATAAATTCCATTTCAAAAGCGAAATAATTCTTTGATTCAATAGGATTTGACACTTCCGGAAAATAATGGGAATTGAATGTTTGCAAGAAATTAAATTCTCGTTTGCCGATTTCAGAGCTTGCTTGTTTTATTATTTTATCATCAATTTTATAAATTCTACTGATATAATAATTGCCGTTAATTTTATCAAGTATTCTGCTATAAATTACTTTTCCCGGTGGATATAAATATTCGAGTGCAAAATCTTCAAGGTTTTGATTTTCATTTGATTGAATAATATCATTTTCTCTTAATATTTCAGCTATTTGATTGAATTTTGTAATTTTAGAACCAAATAAGTTTAAATAAGAATTAGAGACAGCTCCGAGATGATAAAGGAGTAAATAATAAATATATAATTGCTCCTCTTGATTTTTTAAGCTATATATATTTATATATCTTATGCGATTTGATATAATCCGTTTTTCAAGACTTTTATCAATATAACCCGAACCTCGAATAATGAATTTTATTATTAATTTTTGATTTGATTGAGCCATCGGAATTTTGAATATAGCTACTTTTTCATCGGAATAATGGACATAAGAAGCAAGAAATGAATTAAACAAATCAATTCCTTTCTTATCAATCAAAATATCAATTTGAAAATCGCCGTATTTATCAAAATTATCTGCAATTATTTCCTTATTTTTTAGTATTGTATAAGAAATCTGTTTTTCATTCAGTATTGCAAACAATTCCCAAAGGTTAATATTAGAATTTGACTTATTTAATTGTTCAATAATCTCATTTCTTTTGATGGCAATATAAACATCTCTCGTGTCTGAAATCTTGGCAATTTTCTTGAATGCGATAAAGTGCTTTTTCAAAGCTTCTTCAAACAGTTCCCTTGTATAATCACCGCTAATGATTTGTTTGTTGAACTCTATATGTTTAAAGAAGTTGATAGCATCATCATTAGGTTCAATCCATTCGACTATTAAAATATCATTAGTCAAATCGGCTAATTTGCCGACTGCTTTATTGAGATTCCCGTAATCTGCCGTGCAGGAATAAATCCAGTGAATCAAAGCAAAAGCAAAAACTAAATCCTTAGGACTATTATAGTTGAGCAGATTATCAGAAATTATTTCTATATTTTGAAAATGATAGTAATCCTTAATTTGATTTATAATATTAATGTAATCTTGGTCTAAATCAATGGCAGAAACATTTTTTGCACCTTTTAGCAATGCGTAAAAAGAAAAGAAGCTACCATTTGCTCCAATATCCAAAACAGTTTTGTTATTAAACCACAAAGTATTAAACAGATTGAATGCTAAGTCTTTCTTTATCAATAGTTTTTTGTCTTCAGGATTTACTTCAATATGATTTTGACTAATAAAATATTTTTGATAGCCTCCGACTATAGACCGAGGATTTAATTCGAGAGCAGGCTTTTCAGCATATTTATTCGGTTCTTTATATAATTTTACAGTTTCTTCTGCCATTTTTTACGCACATCAATATTAATATAATTAACGTAATAATTCAATTAGTATGCCAGAGAATATTTGTGTTGACCATCTCAATTTTTTCCTAAAATTTACTTAAATAAAAATCAAGTAATATTGGCTTTATATTATATTTAGCTGG
>CAZVPQ010000055.1:0-9529 GCA_964628675.1 uncultured Hyphomicrobiales bacterium
GTATAGAATTTTTCTTTCTTCCATAAATATCAGAAACGAGATAAGTTTTGCCCCAACTTCTCATAGGAAGTTCCATACTTTCAATAATATCACAATTGCCACAATTTGTCGGTATATTAGCACAGAAATTTCCGGAAACGACTGCCACAGGTTTACTTGCGGTTATTAAACTTCCGGTAACTTCAGAGCTACCACCTAAACTACCGATTAACAGAACATCTCCTTCGCTTAAATTCCAATCGGAAGTCTGCCCAGGTAATAAACCGCTGGCAGTTTTCGACCAATCATTGCCACCCATTTTAAAACTAACTTGTGTATTGTTATATACTGCCGTAACAGATGTGTAGCTCGGTAGCCAATGATGATTGT
Source organism: uncultured Hyphomicrobiales bacterium (assembly GCA_964628675.1). Taxonomy (GTDB): domain Bacteria; phylum Bacteroidota; class Ignavibacteria; order Kapaibacteriales; family UBA2268; genus CAZVPQ01. Next base: position 370 of record CAZVPQ010000055.1, read on the forward strand.
CAGTTGAGAAATCTGCAAAAGAAGCAACTATATAATTTTTCCCTAATTCATTGATAGGAATTGCAAGAAAACCATCACTAGTCCTTGAAAACCGAGTTACGCCATAACAAATAATAGGATCGTCGGCACTTACGTGAACACCAGCACCTTCCCAAACTTTATCAGGTTCAGGCATATCTCTATCAGATTTTTTATATGGTTGCCCTATTGCTGTTGACATCTGGAATTGAATTACATCGTTTGGTTTCGTATAAAGGACTTTTTCATAACCTCTTCCCTGTACTGAAACAGTAACTCGAGTTTTAATTTGTGAAGACACGTAAATCCTAATATCATTATTTGAACCATAGGATTCCCAACACGGAATGAAAGAAAAATAAAATTCAGTTCCGAAGTTTGATGCCCCTTGTAATTGGGACATTTTTGCCAAAATTTCATCTTTATTTATCTTTTCAGAATAACTTTGCTCTGAAAAAAAGCATAATAATAAAATTGAAATAACAAATAAGTAAAACTTTTTCACAATACCTCCTATTTTAAAATAATTTTGTACAACCCTAATATATATTAACACATAAAACGCAAAAAAGTTACATTTTTTTTCTAGTTTTTTTTTCTTAACTTAAAAAGTTTACATTAAGTAAAATAATATTATTTACTTTTTTTCTTTTTGTTAATTGGAGATTATGATGAAAATAACGCTGGCACTGCTTATAATAGGTATGTTTACTTTTTTTGCATGCAATGAAGAAAAGAAAGAAATTGTCCAAAAGCCTGAAATTAAAATTAATAAAAATCAAAAAGTCAAGAAACCGGATAATAAAAAGTTAATTCAAGACTTAAATTTAAAAATTGAGCAAGAACCAAATGACCCTGAAAATTATAATGATAAAGCAAAAATCGAACTTGATTTGAACAATGTGGATTCTGCTCTTGTCTTATTGAACAAAGCAATTGAGCTTAATCCTAAATTTGCTGAAGCATACAACAATCGTGGCAAAGCTTATCAGCAGTTGGAGAAGATGAAATTAGCTCTTGCCGATTATAACAAAGCAATTGAATTGCAAAATAATTTTTCAGAAGCTTATTATAATAGAGCAACAATTGAACAAATACAAAATAATTATAAAAATGCTCTTTCCGATTATTACAAGGCAATCAGTTTAAATAAAAATTTCGATTTGGCTTATTATGGTCTTGCTGTGATCAAATCTGCAAATAATAAAATTGATGGAGCTATTGCGGCACTCGATTCTGCACTCGAAATCAATTCAATGTTTGCTGATGCCTATTTAAAAAGAGCTTTGTTAAAATATCAAAATAAAAATGTCGAAGACGCAATTAGTGATTTGAATAGTTATCTTGAAATAAATACGGAAAGCCACGAAGTTTATAATTTGCGTGGCAAATATGAAATAGATTTAAAAAAATATGCTTCCGCTTTGATGGATATTCAAAAAGCTATCGAATATGATCCTAAATTTGCTGAGGCATTTTACAATAAAGGTGTTATTTTAGATGTAACAAATGACTTACAAGGTGCTTACGATGCTTATACGCAAGCAATAAAATTAAATACAAAATATGCTATTGCTTATTATAACCGCGGTACGGTTTTAGTCAAATTGAATAAGTTTAAAGAGGCAATTAAAGATTTTTCAAAAGCTTTGGAAATTAAACCTGATTTTTCGGAAGCTCTAATTAATAGAGCCGGTATAAATTTGAAGCTAAAAAATTATAATGCATCACTGAGAGATTATAATAAGGTTATTAAAGCAGACCCTACTATGGCTGTCCTTTATTATGCAAGAGGGAATGTTTATCAAAGATTAAATAAAAATAAAAAGGCGTGTAAAGATTTCAAAAAAGCAGTTTCTCTCGGTTTTAAATCCGCACAAAAATTGATTGATTCTTTTTGTAAATAATAATCTTTTTACTAATGAAAAATTCAAAATTTATTTATATAGCATTAATTTCATTAACATTAATAGGAATGGAATTAGCTTGGACTCGTATATTCTCAGCAGAGTTTTATTACACATTTGCTTTTTTAATTTTGTCGGGTGCAATACTCGGTTTGGGATTGGGTGCTTTGTCTTTACGTTTATTCAAAAGTTTTAATACAGAAAAAAGTTTTAGATTAGTTTTATCTCTTGCTGGATTATCAGCATTGATAGGACCTATTTTGATTTTCCGGATACAGCCGGATTTCTCGCGATTATATCTAAGTTTTATTGAAGCATTCAAATTTTTCATTTCGCTTATAATTCTGAATTCGGCATTCTTTTTCGGTGGTATATCTCTGGCTTATATCTTGAAAAACAATAGCGAAGATATACCAAAATTATATATGGCGGATTTAATTGGTGCAGGTGTAGGTGTTTTATTGATTATACTTTTAATGAATTGGGTTGGAACACCAATGGCAACTGCGTTAATAACTTTGCCTATTTTATTAGTTGCTCTATTAGTCAACAAAGGTATATCTAAAATATTACCAATAGGTTTAATTGTTATTGCTATAGTTTTAGGTTTTTTTACTACACCTTTGCTTCAAATTCAGAGAAAAGACAGGGGTAAAATTCTTTCAACACATTGGGATGCATTATCAAAAATTAGAATTGTAGAATATAATGAAAACACTCGAGGAATAAGAATTGATAACGCGGCTCAAACATCTGTCTATAGATTTAACGGTGATTTTAGTTCAATGAAATTCAAATTCGATATTAATGTTGCAAATTTAATACATCGTTTTGATTCTTGTGTTTTCTTATCTCTCGGTGCAGGTGGTGGAGTTGACGTTCTGCACGCATTGCAAGAAAATTCCAAAGAGATTTATGCAGTCGAAGTAAATCCTTATATAAATTATTTATTAAAAGACGGTTCATTAGCAAAGTATTCGGGTTATATTTACCGCAATCCCAAAGTAAAAGTTATAACAGAAGATGCGAGAACTTTTGTTAGAAGATATAAAAATAAATTTAATATTATTTATGCTTTAAGTTCAAATTCATTCGCCGCATTGGCTTCGGGGGCATTTGCTCTAGCTGAGAATTATTTATTTACAACAGAAGCTTTTGAGGATTACTGGAAATCTATGACTGACAATGGTTTTTTGATAATGGAGCATCATTTTTATGTACCGAGAATAGTGAGCGAGGTAATTGATGCTCTCAAAGCTATGGGAATAACTAATCCCGAGTCTTATTTTGCCGTTTATGATATGCCTAATTTGCATAGGAATATACTATTAGTTTCAAAAAAACCGTTGACAAAAGATATTATAAATAATGCGTTTGGTATAACTTTGCCTTTTAGGGATAATTATACAGTAAGACTTTACCCACCATCACAAGACAATACTGACAATTTGGTCAATCAAATTGTTGTTCACGGTTGGAAAGCTGTTCAAGATTATGTCCCTTTTGATATATCACCTTGCACTGATAACAAACCCTTTATTGCTCAAATGGGAATGTGGAAGAATTTATCCTTTTCCGGAAAGAACAAAATTGTTGCCCTCGAATATTCCGGTTATCCTATATCGAAACTTAATATTTTAGTTATAGTTTTAATATTGATAATAATTATTATTCCTCTTAATTTAGTTCCTTATTTCCGAAAGGGTAAAAAATTAAAACCTATTCCTTGGCTTTATTTCTTTACTATCGGTATGGCTTTTATGATAGTCGAAGTTGTAATGATACAAAAATATACTATGTTTATCGGTCCTTCGATTTATAGTGTCATTACGATATTACTTGTTTTATTGCTCGCTTCGGGTATTGGAAGTAGATTTTCTGAAAAATTCAATGACAAAATTCCATTTTTAGGAATTATTATTTGGTTATTGTTGGATATATTCGTGTTTAAGCATTTAATTTATTCTTTGGATTCAATGGAAATGCTATCAAGAATTTTAATAACGGCACTGCTAATCGCACCACTCGGATTTTTTATGGGGATGCCTTTCCCCAAAGCCGGTTTACGTGTTGGAGAACTAATTGACTGGGGCTTTGCTGTAAACGGTGCAGCATCGGTACTCGGCTCAACTTTTATTTTATTGATTGCATTTGCCTACGGTTTTTCCATTTCACTTTTAGTAGGAGCTTTTTTCTATTTAATTGCATTAGTTCTTCTCTCATTTGAGAGTAAGTGGTAAAAATTGGAATATATGTAATAAAATAATTTTTGCTAATTAAATAAGTAACGGGTTAATAAATTTGACAAATCTTAATACTGTCTTAAAACGATAGAAAAATGTTTGAATTTTTAAAAAATATAGATAAAAAAGGATACAAACCAAAACTTGGTGGTTTAGAAATATATAAATTTATCGGACCAGGCTTATTAGTTACTATTGGATTTATTGACCCCGGGAATTGGGCTTCGAACTTAGCGGCGGGTGCTGATTTTGGTTATGCTCTTCTTTGGATTGTTACTTTATCAACAATTATGTTGATTTTATTACAACACAACGTAGCGCATTTAGGAATTGCAACAGGATTATGTCTTTCCGAAGCATCATCTATGTATATCAAAGAACCATATTCTAAAATCATACTCTCTTCCGGAATGTTTGCTTCCATTTCAACTTCATTAGCAGAAATATTGGGTGGTGCAATTGCTCTTGATATGTTATTTGGAATACCTGTAAAAGCAGGATCTCTATTAGTTACAATTTTTGTTATGATAATGCTCTATACAAATACTTACCGGATGATTGAAAAATGGATTATAGCCTTTGTTTCTATCATAGGTTTGTCTTTTTTATATGAGCTATCTCTTGTAACAATAGATTGGCAAACCGCGGCTGTAGCATGGGTTACTCCTTCATTTCCCCAAGGTTCAATGATAATTATTATGAGTGTTCTCGGTGCCGTTGTTATGCCCCATAATCTTTTCTTGCATTCCGAAATTATTCAAAGTAGGCAGTTTAATCTTGCAGACGATAAAATTATAAACAAACAATTGAAATATGAATTTTTCGATACATTATTTTCGATGACAATAGGTTGGGCAATAAATAGTGCAATGATACTCTTAGCAGCAGCGACTTTTTTCAAAACTAAAACACCGGTTTCGGAATTGGAACAAGCTAATCAATTATTAGCTCCTTTGTTAGGAAATAATGCCTCTGTTGTTTTTGCAGTTGCTCTTTTGTTTGCCGGAATAGCGTCCACAATAACATCCGGAATGGCGGCGGGGAGTATTTTCGCCGGGATATACAAAGAACCTTATGATATCAAAGACAATCATTCAAAATTAGGTGTCGGAATATCTCTTTTAATTGCCCTCGGTATCATATTTTTTATATCCAATCCGTTTCAAGGATTGATTATTTCGCAGATGATATTAAGTATTCAATTACCAATAACAATTTTCCTTCAAGTTTATTTAACATCTTCGGAAAAAGTTATGGGGAAATACAAAAATACTTTATCTACTAAAATCATTCTCTACGGGACAGGCATAATAGTAACATTGCTGAATATTGCATTATTTATCAGTATGTTTTAAGCTGTAAAATATAATATTATAAGTTTATTAATTGAAGTATTTCTTATTTTAGAATCAATGAATCAGACAAGGAGTGTAAATAAAGAGTATATAATACTTGCTTATATTGATATAATTTTAATTAATCAAGGTATAGGATAGTATTTATAACAAAGTTTGTTAATAATTCAACAATATTGTTTTCGTATAATTCAGTTTCCTTTCAGATATTTATTATAATAAGGTTCTTGATGCTTCACTTTTTTGACTTTTTTGTTAATTTCTTCAAAGCTTCTAAACTTACATTAGATTTCAATTTTTTTAATACTAAAATTCCAACAACAAAAGAAATTGGACCTAAAACAACTAATCCTGCAACAATTGCAAACCATTCATCAACTTCAATAATCACTACAACTGCTAATACAGTAAAAATAACTCCCTGCACTATCATCAAATAAGCTAAAATCTTAATTAAAAGCATTGTCAAACTCTCGCCTTTATGAAAAAATCAATTATTATATCAAAAAATAAAATATATTGCTATCATTATAGTTAATTAAATTCAAACAATAATTATTCAAAATTAAAAAAATTATTATTGAATGAATAATAAAAAAATATATATAGAAACTTACGGTTGCCAAATGAATTTGAGCGATACTGAAATAGTATCTTCCATTTTAGAAAGTTCAGGTTATGATTTTACCGATAGTGCAAGCGATGCGGATATTATTTTGTTTAATACTTGCTCGGTCAGAGATAATGCCGAAAGGAAAATATTTGAAAAAATAAATCATTTGAAACCATTTAAAAAGAAAAACAATAAGCTCGTAGTTGGTATTATGGGCTGTATGGCTGAAAGATTACGTTCCAAATTGATTGAAGGAAATGATATTGTGAATTTTGCAATAGGTCCTGACCAATACAAGAAAATTCCGGAACTATTATCTAATGCTTTTGAAGGAATAAAAGCTACAGCTGTCAATTTGAGCAGATATGAGACTTATGACGATATTATACCGCTTAGAAAAAAGAGAATATCCGCTTGGCTTTCGATTATGCGAGGATGCGATAATTTCTGCTCTTATTGTGTAGTGCCTTATACGAGGGGGCGGGAGCGTTCACGAAATTTCAATTCGCTTTTAAAGGAAGTTGAATTATTACAAAAAGAAGGTTTTAAAGAGATGACTTTGCTTGGGCAAAATGTAAATAGCTATCATTGCAAAGAAACGAATAAAGATTTTCCCGATTTAATTTCTTCTATTGCCGAGCTTGTACCGAATATGAGAATAAGATTTACAACATCGCACCCAAAAGATATTAGCGATAAATTGATTGATACAATAGCAAAATATGATAATATCTGTAATCATATTCATCTTGCTATGCAATCGGGGTCGAATAGAATACTTGAATTAATGGAAAGAAAATATACAATTGAGCATTATCTCGAAAGAATTGAAAAGATAAAATCGACTTTGGGAAATGTTTCATTGACAACTGATATTATCGCAGGATTTCCGACTGAAACTATAGAAGACCATAAAGCAACATTGGAAGCTATTGAAAAAATCAAGTATGACGGTGCTTTTATGTTCAGATATTCGCCACGCGAAAACACAAAAGCCTATAAAATGGAAGACGATGTTCCCGAAGAAGAAAAGCTCAGAAGATTGAACGAGATTATTGATTTGCAACAAAGAATATCAAAAGAAATTAATCAAAAAGAGATTGGAAATGTCTATGATATTTTGGTGGAAGGTCCGAGCAAGAAGAAGAAAAGCGAATGGTTAGGCAGAACAAATACGAATAAAGTTGTTATTTTCCCTACTAATGATAATATTATGAAGGGTGATTTTATCAAAGTCCAGGTAAAAGATTTTACATCTGCTACTTTATTCGGGGAATTAATTGCTTGAAAATTGTTAATTTTGTAATTATTATTTTTATTTTTCTGAGGAAATTATGGTAAATGAAGATATTATAAATTGGTTTGAAGTACAAGCGGCAATGAATGAACATATCACTTTCCCTAATGATATTTTGGATATCTTGGATAAAGAGACAGCTCAAGCTATTGTTGAGAATTATGCACATAATACTTTTATGAAATTGCCTGATAAAGAAATAAAATTTTTTGAATGGCTCAAAGAAAACGATAAAGAGATATGGGACGATTTATGGGATTCCGAAGATGAGGAATATATTATTGGTGTAGGCTTATTGCCTTTGCTGATAGAAAAAACGAGAGGTTTCCCGATTTGTGATTTAGAAACAACAGATAATTATTTCTTTACAGAACATCACATGATTGAAAAAGAAGCCAAAATGTTCATCGAAACCGTTCAGCAAATGTTTATGGACAAAAAGCCATTAACTGTTGAGCAGACTTTGGTTCTGGAAATATCTGCCGCTCCTATTGATATATGGCGCTTTGCTTATAGATACAATCTTGACGTCGATAGGGCAAAGCAAGCAGTAAAAAATCTTAGTGATGAGAGATTGTTAATTCATATGAAAAAGCCGGAACAATTAGCAAATTTTGTCGAATATTAGACATTAAATAATGATAGTAATGAAATTTGGCGGGACTTCCGTGCAAGATGCTTCCGCTATGAAAAAGGTTTTAAATATTGTAAAACAAAATATCGCTAGGAAACCGGTAGTTGTGCTTTCGGCTTGCTCGGGAGTAACAAATCAATTAATCTATCTATCGGATACGGCTACAAATAATTCAAACAAAATAAATTCAAATTTGATAGATTCACTATTGTTTTTCCATTTGGAATTTGTAGAAAAGCTTTTTAAAAATCAAGAAATCAAAGACAGAGCAAACAGAATTATTAATGATTTGATTGATGATTTGCGATTGTTGATTGATGGTATTAAATTGTTGAATGAATGCACGGAGCGTTCAAGAGCCAAGATATTATCTTATGGGGAAATGCTTTCGACTTCTATTTTTAATTTGTTGTGTGAAGAAAATAAAATTAATTCCGAACTTATTGATGTTCAACAGATAATAAAAACCGATAATAATTTTTTAGAGGCAAAACCGAATTTTAAGAAAATTAATAAAATTGCACCTACTAAAATTAATAAGAAATTTCAGAATAAAAGTGTCGTTATAACGCAGGGTTTTCTCGGTTCTAATGACAAGGGATTAACTACATTGCTCGGCAGAGGCGGTTCCGATTACTCAGCGGCAATTATAGGTTCGGCACTCAATTCGGAAGAAATACAAATATGGACTGATGTGAACGGAGTTTTGACTGCCGACCCGAGAATAATTAAAAACAGTAAAACTATTAATCAAATGACTTTTTCGGAAATCAGAGAGCTTGCATTTTACGGTGCAAAAGTTTTACATCCCGATACAATTATTCCTGCTGTTGAAAAAAATATTCCCGTTCGTATTCTTAATACTTTCAATCCTAAAAACACAGGCACAACAATTATTGATAATAAAGAGAGTAAAAATGCTATTCTTAGGTCTGTTGTTCTAAAAGAAAAATGTCTGTATTCAAAAATTAAAATTCCTATGATTTCTAAACCTGTGGATTTTTATCAAGGTTTGCTTAATCAAATAAGTGATAATGATATAAAATTGTTGATTTCGACATATACAGATGAGAATTGTCTCTGAACTCCAGTC
>CAZVPQ010000056.1:150-9520 GCA_964628675.1 uncultured Hyphomicrobiales bacterium
AGAAGCTAAGGAAGAAGCTAAGGAAGAAGCTAAGGAAGAAGCTAAGGAAGAAGCTAAGGAAGAAGCTGAAAAGACAGATGAATAGATTCTTTTTTGAAGAAAATAAAACGGCAAGCATTTTGTTTGCCGTTTTTTATTTATACTATTTGAAAAGGTAGAAAAATGTTAGATATATCAATATTGACCATTGGTGATGAAATTTGTATCGGGCAAATTGTAAATACAAATTCATCTTGGATTGCAAGCCAATGCACAAAATTAGGAGCAAATGTAAAATATCATTCATCAATACACGATGACAAAATCGATATGCTGTCGGAGATAAAAAGACTTAGTTCCCAAACTGATTTGTTAATTATAACAGGTGGATTAGGTCCGACTCACGATGATATAACAAAACCCGTTTTAACCGAATATTTTAATGATAAATTAGAAGTTCATCAAGAAACATTGAAATATTTACAAGGTTTTTTCAAAAAGAAGGGACGTGAGTTGGCTGGCATGAATGAAGGGCAAGCATTAGTGCCTACAAAAGCAAAGCCATTGTTTAATAGAGTAGGAACTGCACCCGGTTTATTGTTTGAAGAGAATAATAAATATTTTGTTGCTCTTCCGGGAGTGCCTTCCGAGATGAAAGCTATTATGACTGATTCAGTTTTCACACTTATAAAAGATTTGATAAAGCATAGAAATGAAGATGTTTTAGTTTTTAAAACTCTGCAAGTTGCGGGAATTGTTGAATCCGATTTGGCGAGTTTAATTGGGGATCCTTATCAATTTCTTGATGGGGGAACTCTTGCTTTTTTACCGTCATACAAAGGCATTAGATTAAGGATTGGCGTTAAAGCAACTAGTTTTGATATTGCTCAAGATAAAATAAAGAAAATTGAAGATATTATCAGGTCAAAAGCAGGGGAATATATTTATGGAGTAGGTGATGATTCTATAATATCCAAAATAGCTGAAATTTTAATTGCAAATAAACAAACGGTTTCTGTTGCTGAGTCTTGCACAGCCGGTTTACTCGGAGCTGAGTTTACTTCTATCTCGGGTAGCTCTGCATATTTTTCTGGTGGAGTGCTTGCTTATAGCAATGAAATTAAGGGAAAAATTCTTGGTGTTAATAAGAATACCCTTTTGAATTATGGAGCAGTTAGTGAAGAATGTGCAAAAGAATTAGCTATGAATGTCAGGAAAAAATTTGATACTGAATTCGGCATTAGTATTACTGGAATTGCAGGACCAACCGGTGGTAGCCAAGACAAACCTGTCGGAACCGTTTGGATTGGATTATCGGACAATGAAGAAACAATAGCAAAGAAATATGTTTTTGGGAATGACAGGGTTGTGAATAGAGAACGCTCTGTTGGTGCCGCTTTGTCTTTATTATTAAAAAAATTGCTTAGCAAATAATGAACATTATATTTTCCGAAATAAAGAATAGCAAGTATCAAAAATATTTTTTTGGAATTTTAGCTATAGGTTTAATTTTTAGAATTTTAACTCTTGTTTATTTTGGCTTTGGATTATCCGGACAAGACTTATACGAATACGGTCAAATAGCCGATAGCTTATTTGCAGGAAACGGATTTACACGTTATGGTGTAAATCCTACTTGTGTTATGGCTCCTATTTATCCTTATTTATTAGCTGGTTTTTATTTCATATTCGGTAAAACTAATTTGGCTTACATATTAATTCAGATATTGCAAATAATGCTTAGTTTACTTACGTTTTTCCCTCTGTTTTATATTGCAAAGAAATTGACAAGTGAAAAAATTGCATTGATTACAGTATTGATTTTTGCAATATATCCGGATTTTTTGTATTCAGTTTATGCTATGCATCCGATTACAATTTCAACTTTTGCAGTGGTTCTCATTGTATATTTATTTTTAAGATTTATCGAAAATTATTCTTTAAAAACTACTATTGTGTTAGGTTTAACTGTCGGTTTTACACTTTTATTAGAACCTGCAATTATTTCAATAATAATATTGTTGCTAATATTTGCTCTCTTTGATATTAATTCAAAGTTATTTGATAATGATAAAATTAAATTTCAACAGAGATTTTCAAAAACATTGATTATTGCTATTATAACAGTAATTGTTATTTCGCCTTGGATTATTAGAAATTATTATGCTACTGACGGACATTTTGTTTTTATCAAGCATTCCGGATATAATTTATTTAGAGGTAATAATGAACATTTTACGGAATATAAAAGTCCCGATCCCTATATAAATAAAGATTTAAGAAATATAAATAAATCGAAAGAATATGAACAAGAAAATCGTTATCGGAATTATGCATTGAAATATATGAAGAAAAATATAGGAGCTACAATCAATAATATGCTTGTGAAAACATATCAATTCTGGTGGTTTCCTAAGATAACGCCACAGCAATCACCATTACTAAGAAGAATACTATATTTTCCTTTATTAATTTTTGCCTTTGCAGGTATTTTTTTCTTGAGAAAAAAAATATATGTATTAAGTATTTTATTAATTCCGATAATTGGATTTAATATTTTGTATGCCATTACGTTTGTATTACCAAGGTATAGAATACCGGTTCAACCCTTATTATTTATATTATCGGCTGTTGGTATTTATTACATTTTTGATAAGTTTAAGAAAAGAATATATTAGATAAATGAGAATATTAGCGATAGAGTCATCTTGCGACGAAACATCAGCGGCAGTAATAGAGAGTGGTGAAATACTAAGCAATATTATTTCATCTCAGACATTTCATAGTCTTTATGGTGGAGTAATTCCTGAATTAGCATCGAGGGCACATATTGAAAATATAAACCTTGTTGTTTCTCAATCTTTGGAAAAATCCAATTGTTTGATGTATGATATTGATGCAATCGCAGTAACAAATGAACCCGGTTTGATAGGTTCGCTATTAGTGGGTTCTAATTTTGCAAAAGGTTTAGCTTTGCGGTATAATTTGCCTATTGTTCCGGTTAATCATATTGAAGGGCATTTATATTCGGCTTTTATTCAAGATACGAGCATTGAGTTTCCTATATTAGCTTTAGTAGTAAGCGGTGGACATACTTCATTGTTTTATGTTGAGTCTTTTGAAAAGTATAAGATAATAGGTTCTACGATTGATGATGCGGCGGGCGAAGCTTTTGATAAAATTGCCACTTTATTAGGACTGCCATATCCGGGAGGTCCGGAGATAGATAAGCTGGCAAAATCAGGCAATCCGAAAAAGTATGATTTCCCAAGGTCAATGCTAAATTATCAGAATTATAATTTTAGTTTTAGCGGTTTGAAAACATCAGTGCGTTATTTTATTGAGAAGAATTTCAAAAATGGAATTTCAGACGTAGAGCAGAGAGATTTATGTGCTTCTGTTCAGCAGGCAATTGTTGATGTGTTGGTTGGGAAAGCTATAAAAGCCGCTGTTGAATACAAAGTTAAAACGATTTCAGTTAGCGGTGGAGTTTCTGCAAATTCTCAACTAAGAGAAGCTATGGGTAATCGAGCAAGCGATTTGGGAATAAAATTTATTGCCCCTGATTTATTGTATTGTATGGATAATGCCGCAATGATTGCTTTTATAGCTGAAAAGAAATTATTGAATACAGATTTAAATCAATACAAAGATTTGACTTATGTCGTCAATTCTTCTGCATTGAGAGGCAAAAGTGAGAAGAGGAAGAAGAATTAAAAAATAGATAAATTATTATTCTTGAATTTGATATTTTGCAGTTCTTTGAAGAGTTATGCTATTGTAATCTTCAGGATCAGTAAATTCAAATTGCCATAATGAATAAAATTTCTCGTATTTTTCAAAAAATAGAGTAATGACCTTCTTTTTTGTATATGTTTGCCATTGTCTAAATGGATAATATAATTGTCTGATAATAGTATTATTAACATTAGTATTTTTTGCTTCAATTAAAACAACTTTGTTTTTTCCTTCGTAACCAGCATCTACTTCAGTTTGTACGCTTTTTACATTGATGATTTGTCTATTAACTTTAAAAGAAAACTCAGGTGTATATTTTCTACCTCTAATTGTTAACACTAATGATTTATCTTTCATAAATGTTCTAATTAAACTTGAAGCATAAGCAAAATCTAAATGTTGCATTTCCGAATTGCCAACTTTTGAAGTATCTAATTGGAAATCTAATTTAGATTTGTATAATTTACTTTTTTGTGTTTGCTCAATTTTTGGAATATCGACATAACCTTCTCCTTTAATAATAGCAAATTTTCCATTAACAACAGGTAGAATAAAAAGATTGTTATTAATAAAAATGTCCGGTCTTTTTTCTCTAGTGTCTTGTTTGCAGAGAATTCGAACTTCTCTTTGATTAGTTTTTTGAAACTTTTTTGTAGCTTCTTTAATTTCTTGAGCAGTAATAATATATGGACTTACAAAATTATGATCTAAAATTTTATATTCTTTAAAAATTAAATCCCAAGCTTCATTTTTCATTATTATCCTAATTTAAAAATTAAAACCAGTTTCTATTTCTTCATACCTTTTTATTGAGAGGTCAATATAATTTGTTTCAATATCAATTCCAATAAATAAACGATTGCCTAATAATTTTGAAGCTATACCTGTAGTAGAAGAACCTGTAAAAGGGTCTAGTATAATTGCTTTTTCATTTGTTGAAGCCATAATAATTCTTTTCAGTAAATCTAATGGTTTTTGAGTAGGATGTTTCCCAAAAACTTTTTCCTTTGGTTTTGGTGTTGTAATTGCCCATACTGATCGCATTTGTTTATTGGGATTTTTTATTATGTCGTTATTAAAAATACCATTTTTCATTTTGTCATAATTAAAAATATGTCTTTGTCCTTTATCTTTTCTCGCCCATATTAAATTTTCGTGGCTTGCAGCAAAAACTGTTCTACTTAAATTTGGAGCCGCGTTTGGTTTATACCAAACAATATCATTTAATATGTGGAAATTTAATTTCTGTAAAATAAAACCACATTGATAAATTGAATGGTATGTGCCACTTACCCATATTGTCCCATTAGGTTTTAATATTCTTTTGCATTCTTTAATCCAAGATGTATGAAAATTAAAATCTTCTTCAAAACCTTTGCTTTTATCCCATTTACCCTTATTCACAGAAACCATTCTGCCGGCATAACAAGTAAAACCATCATTTGATAACATATAAGGAGGATCCGCAAAAATCATATCAATTGAATTATCAGGAATGAAAGACATAATTTTCAAACTATCATCGTTATAGAGTATAAAATCATCTGATATGAAATATGGACTTGTTTTATCTTTTTCTTTTAATGAATTTAGATTAATTGATTCAATTAATTTGTTAAACTTATCTAATTCTGTATCTTTTGTAATATTGTCCTGAGTAATCATTTCTATCTTAAATTATATATAAATCGTTTTCTACAAAAATAGAAAAAAAATTAATATTGAAAAATAAACTTTGCTTTAATTCTTTTTTGCTTTAGTTTCTTCAATTAACTTTTTGAAATCATTTTCATCAAGATAATATTTTGCATTGCAATATCGACATACAAGTTCATTATTCCCTTCTTTTTGCATTTGTTCAATTTCTTTAGTATCAAGAGTTATCAGTTTTGACATAAATGACTCTTTTGAACATCTACAATAAAAATCAACCGGAGTACTTGCTAACAAGTCAAAATCGAAAGGTAAAATATCTTTTAAAATTTTATTTGGTGTTAATTCTTTATCTAAATAATCTGTAAATGGAGGAATATTTTTTAGATGATTATGTATATCCTCAATTTCTTTATCTGTGGCTCCGGGCATAGCTTGAACAAACATACCACCGGATTGTTTTATTAATCCTTTATCGTCGAAATCTGCATCTAAAATAACAGCTGTGGGAATTTGTTCGGATTGTTTATAATAATAAGCCAAATCGGTTTGGATATCACCTTTTTGTAATGGAATAACGCTTGTAATAGGTTCTTTTTCATTATATAAAATTCTGACGACTCTTAATATCCCTATAGAAAGGAGTTCGGAAAAATCGGAAATATTTTTTGTTAGAATTTCAGGTGAAAATTCGGTAAAACCTCGTACTTCACCAAGTTGCAAAGCTTCCGCATAAATATAATTTACTAATCCTTTGCCTTCAATTTCGATTGTAACTCGTTCTTCACCTTTTAAAAATGAAGCCATCAATGATGCGGCGGATAAAGCACGAGCTAATAAAAAGGCGGCAGGATATGGCAAATTGTGCTTTTTCTGTGCTGTTAATGCCGTGTTTGTATTTTTAATAGCAGTAATTCTAAATTTGCCATCTTTTGATAACACTTTTATCACTCTATCTCTATTTTTAAATTCTTTTATTAATTTTTCCGAATCTTTAATTTTCTTTTCCAATTTTTATACCTTAATATTAATACAATGTAAAGTTTTAAAATTTACTAAATTTATTATTGTTCTAACGTATCTGAATTTTTTTTGTTGTTTGCAATAAAATAATTAAAAATTTGTAACTTTTTTGTAATTTGTAGCGTCTTAGTATTAAGAACATTAAAAATATTCGAGAGGTGTCATTATGAAAAAAATGCTTTATTTAAGTTTAAGTTTGATTTTTCTTAGTTTCTTTGTGAGTTTTGCACAAGTAACGGATATTCCGGATAATGATAAGCAGGTTAATGAAGATAAAACTTTATCTCCTTATTTTGTTGTTAAATCTGATAATCCCAATATTGATGTTATGCCTCTTTTATCGACTTCTGCTGATGTTACCATTGCAGGTGTTATTGCAGATGTAACCGTTAAACAAGTTTATAAAAATTCGGGCAAAGTTCCATTAGAAGCGATTTATGTTTTCCCTGCTTCAACGAGGGCGGCAGTTTACGGAATGACTATGACTATCGGCGAAAGAATTCTGAAGGCTGAAATTAAAGAGAAGAAAGAAGCAAGAAATATATACGAAAAAGCAAAAAAAGAGGGCAAAAGTGCTTCGTTGTTAGAGCAATCAAGACCTAATGTTTTCACTATGAATGTTGCTAATATTATGCCCGGCGATTCCATTGTAGTCGAATTAAAATATACTGAACTTCTTATTCCCGAAAATAAAGAATATAAGTTTGTTTATCCTACTGTTGTCGGTCCGAGATACTCAAATACGCAAAAAGATAGTGCCAAGGATTCCGAGAAATTTGTCGAAACACCTTATCAACACGAAGGCGAAAAACCGTCTTATACTTTCGATATTAAAATTAATTTGAATACTGCTGTGCCTTTGCAAGATGTTGAATGTAAGAGCCATAAGGTCGATATTGATAAAGAGAGCGATTATAAAACAATTATCGAATTGGATAAATCGGAAGAATATAGTGGGAATAAAGACTTTATTTTGAAATATTCTTTGAGTGGGAACAAGATTGAAACAGGTTTATTGTTGTCCGAAAACGGTAAAGAAAAGTTTTTTCTAATGATGTTGCAACCACCGAAAAGAGTGGATATTTCGGAAATACCACCGAGAGAATATATTTTTATTTTAGATGTGTCGGGTTCTATGTACGGATTTCCTCTTGACGTTTCCAAAAAGTTGATGAATGAAATATTTAGGAACTTGAGACCAATTGATAAGTTTAATATTTTATTTTTTGCCGGTGGTTCTCAGATGTTATTTTCAAAGTCGAGACCGGCAAATCCCGAGAATCTTGATAGTGCAAGTAAAATGTTTGATAGGAAACGTGGCGGCGGTGGAACCGAATTATTGCCTGCAATGAAAAGAGCCTTGTCAATACCGAAAGATGAAAATTATTCACGTTCATTTGTGATTGTTACCGACGGCTACGTAAGTGTTGAAAAAGAGACTTTTGATTTGATTCGCAAGAATTTGAATAATACCAATGTTTTTGCTTTTGGTATTGGTAGCTCTGTAAATAGATTTTTGATTGAAGGTATTGCAAGAGCCGGTATGGGACAGCCTTTTTTTGTTACGAATACCAAAGAAGCCGAACCTGTAAGCAAAAAGTTAATTGAATATATAAAATCACCTATAATGACTGATATAAAAGTGGAATTTAATGGATTTTTGGCAGAAGATGTTGAACCTTCATCTATTCCCGATGTTTTTGCCGACAGACCGATAATTGTTTATGGGAAATGGGAAGACCAAGCTGACGGATTTATCAAAGTTAGCGGTAAGATTAAAGGGAAAGAATATCACGTGGATATTAATGTGCAAAAATTCGGTAGGATGATTCAAGGAGATGCATTGAAATATCTATGGGCGAGGAATAAAATTGCTCAATTAGCCGATTATGCATCTGTTGATGTTGAAGCTGAAAATAAGAGAGAAATAACAAATCTTGGATTAAAATATAATCTATTAACAAATTACACTTCATTTGTTGCTGTTGATTATATAAAAAGGAATGGCAAGGACTCGATTGTTAGCGTCAAACAGCCTTTGCCTTTGCCTGAAGGTGTTTCGGATCATGCTGTTGGAGGTGCTCTCTATAGAACTTCAGGTATGGGAATGGCTATGCCATTGGTACCTGAAAGACGTAGAACGAATATGAGTTTAAATGGAGCTAAATTTAATTCCGTGGATAACAAGGAACCGGGAATAAATGATTTTATACCCGTAGATCAACCACCCTTAGTGAATATGGATGAATTGCGAAGAAATATAATCTATACGGGAATATTACGTATAGCATGTATTGAAGGGAAAGTACTTATTAGAGTTTTAGTTGATACTCTTGGTAAAGTAACAAAATACAAGATAGAATATTCCGATAACACTTTATTAGATAGTGCCGCAATTAATGCAGTAAGAAAGACGAAATTTACTCCTGCAATTAAGGACGGAAAACCAATTTTGGCTTGGGTTACTATCCCTATTAATTTTAAGTACCGAGATTTAGAGAGATTCAAGATAAAGGATATTAAATTAGGCAAAGGAAAGATTATTAAGAAGGGTGATAGAATTAGTTTTAATTATATTATTTATTCAAATAAATCTTATCTAAACACTAATGAGATAAAGAATAGTTATAAGCAGGGCAGAGCTTTTGTGTATAGGTATGAGAAGGATAAGAAATATGATATTCTAAATTCTTGGTTCAAGGGTATGAAGGTTGGAGGCAAAAGAGAAATTGCAATTCCAAAAAAATATCAAAAGAAAATAGAGAAAATATTTAAATTGAATAGCAATAAAGATTATTTATTGTTTGAAATTGAATTAGTGAAAACAAGATAGATTTATATTGATTAACAAAGCCCGATTGTATTATGCTGTCGGGCTTTGTTGTTTAAGTATTAAATTGTTTCTAAAGAGGCTTTTTCAATAATATATTCCATGAAGATATCGGGTGTATAAGTATCAATCATAATAATTTCATTG
>CAZVPQ010000057.1:0-9482 GCA_964628675.1 uncultured Hyphomicrobiales bacterium
AAAACTGTATTTTTGAATAATAATTATTTATAAAATTTATTTAAAAGTATTATGATGCCAAATCTTTATACAGAAATTGAAGTTTCATTAGAAACTGCTAAAGAAGTAGGACTAACAGAAGAAGAATATAAAAAAGTAATTGACTATCTCGGTCGCAAGCCAACTTATACGGAATTAGGAGTTTACGGTGTTATGTGGAGTGAGCATTGCTCCTACAAAAACTCTATACTACAATTGAAAACACTACCCCGTTCAGGTGGCAAATTACTCGTGGAAGCCGGCAGCGAAAATGCAGGATTAGTAGATATTGGCGGAGGGTATGCAATAGCTTTTAAAATCGAAAGTCATAATCACCCTTCGGCTATTGAACCTTTTCAAGGTGCCGCAACAGGTGTAGGCGGTATTTTAAGAGATATTTTCTCAATGGGTGCCAGACCTATCGCTTCTCTAAATTCATTAAGATTTGGAGAATTAACTTCAGAGAGAACTAAATTTCTTTTAAGAGGTGTTGTAGAAGGTATCGGACATTATGGAAATTCTTTTGGTGTTCCGACTGTTGCCGGCGAAGTTTATTTTGAAGATTGCTACTTTGACAATCCATTGATTAATGCTATGGCTGTCGGTATTGTTAAAGTTAATAAAACAGGTTCGGCGAAGATTAACGGAGTTGGAAATAAAGTATTTATTGTTGGTAGTAGAACAGGACGCGACGGTATTCACGGTGCTTCATTATTAGCTTCCCGTGAATTTGATGAGAAATCTGAAAATATGCGACCAACCGTTCAAGTAGGAGACCCATTTGCAGAAAAATTACTGCTCGAAGCGACCTTGGAACTAATTGACGCAGGCGTTGTAGATGCTGTACAAGATATGGGAGCGGCAGGTATTTCTTGCTCAACTTCCGAGATGAGTGCCCCCAACGGTTTAGGTATGGAAGTCGATTTAGATAAAGTTCCTCTGCGAGAAGACAAGATGACTCCTTATGAAATTATGCTCTCCGAATCACAAGAAAGAATGCTCTTTGTGATTAAACAAGGTAAGGAAGAAATGGCAAAAGAAATTTGCGACAAATGGGACGTCCCGATTACTGAAATCGGCAAAGTAACCGCTGACGGTATTTTGAATCTATATCGTGAAGGAAAACAAGTTTGTCAAATGCCTGCTGATTCACTTGTTCTCGGTGGAGGAGCCCCACAATACACAAGAGAAACAAAAAAACCTGAATATATTGACGAATTAAGAAAAATTGATATTAATGAGTTAAAAACAGAACGAAATTTTGAAAAAATATTTTGGAAAATTTTTAAATCTCCTGCAGTAGCATCTAAACGCTGGGTATTTGAACAATATGATTCCCAAGTTAGAACAAATACAGTAAATATCAAAGGCGATGCCGCTATTATTAGATTGAAAGAATTGCCGGGCAAGGGAATTGCAGTTAAGACAGATTGTGCAAGCCGTTTTTCCTATCTTAATCCTTATCGCGGAGCAATGAGTGCTGTTGCAGAATCTGCAAGAAATGTCGTTTGCGTTGGAGCTGAACCTGTTGCGATTACAAACTGCCTTAATTTCGGTAATCCTTATGACCCGGAAGTTTACTGGACTTTCACAGAATCCATAAAAGGTATGGGCGATGCTTGTCGTGAATTAAATACTCCTGTTACCGGTGGGAATGTCAGTTTTCATAACGAATCGCAAAATAGAGCTATTTTCCCAACGCCTACAATAGGAATGTTGGGACTTATTGATGATTTAGATAAAATAATGACTTGTGGTTTTAAAAATGAAGGTGATATTATTTATTTGCTCGGCAACGATAGAGAAGAACTCGGCGGTTCCGAATATTTAAAACGGGTTCATAATTTGATTGCAGGAGATGCACCGCTTATTGATATTGATGAAGAGAAAAGATTGCAAAAAGCAGTATTATTTGCAATAAGACAAGGTGTAATTAATTCTGCTCACGATTGTAGCGAAGGCGGAATTGCAATTGCGATAGCAGAAAAAGCAATTTGTTCCACTGATAACTTAGGTGCAGAAATAACCTTGGATAATATTTCAATTGGAAAATTATTCGGCGAATCTCAATCGAGAATTATCGTTTCGGTATCAAAAGACAAAGAAAATATATTGAACAAACTATGTCAAGAGAATAACGTAAGCCTTTGGAAATTAGGCAAAGTTATCAAGGATAATTTTAAAATAAATGATATAATTGATGTACCCGTTACTCATTTGATTAATGAATATGAGAATGTATTACCTGAATTAATGAAGTAAATACACTTTTTTTTGTTAAAAGAATTATTGTTTCTCGCAGATTATTATTGAGATTCATTATTGAAAGAAAAAATAATTAGTTATTCAAATAAATAAAATTTAAAATCTACCATAAATAAAATATGGCAACAGTATTGATTACAGGTAGCGGAAGACGTTTGGGCAAGGGTTTAGCTATTAAGTTTGCAGAAAATTCTTGGAATGTTATTGTGCATTATAATAATTCCGAAAAAGAAGCTAAAAGAACAGTTAATGATATAATTGCGATTGGTTGCAAAGCTGTTGCTATCAAAGCTGATGTGAAAAGCGAGACTGAAATAATTAATGCTATTAATCAGGGAATTGATAAATTGGGAATTCCCGATGTTCTCGTCAATAATGCAGGAGTATTCCCCAAGAAAAAATCTTTACAAGATATTTCTCTTGATTTTTGGGATAATACTTTGAATACGAATTTACGGGGCGAATTCCTTTTTGCTAAAGCTTTTTCCAAATATGCAAAAAAAGGTTCAAAAATTATTAATATTGCAAGTCTTGGCGGTCTTGAAATATGGAATAAAAGAATTCCTTATAATGTGTCAAAATCCGCAGTAATTCAATTGACAAAAGCATTGGCGAGGGAATTGGCACCGGATATTGCCGTGAATTGTATCAACCCGGGTGCTATCTTGATTGAAGATGATATTTCGAAAACCAATACAAATTTGATTGATGTCAACAAAATACCAATGAAAAGATATGGCAGTGTACAAGATATATTTGAAGCAACTTACTTTTTTGCTACTGCCACAACATATATTACAGGACAGGTTTTAACTGTTGACGGTGGCTATCATTTTGCGAGATAAAATAAGTATTGATTGATGTTGATAAATAAGTGTATATATAAATTTAAATATTTAAGTGAATAGTAAATTGGGAAATTTTTAATATATTTTAATTGGGTGAAAGATGAAAAAAGAAAAATCAAACACCATTTAGATTATACCAAGGAAGCACTGGGGCTTGCCCCAGTGCCCTACATACAACACAAAAGAAGAGATTTTTCGTTTCACTCAAAATGACAAGACAAAAATCCATCATTCAGCATTCTTCTCCTCCATTCCCGCAATAGCAACTGCAACCGCCGCATCTCCCGAAACATTAGTGATAGTTCTGCACATATCGAGAATTCTGTCAACTCCCAAAATCAAAGCTATACCCTCCGCAGGAATATGTATTGCATTCAAAATCATCACAAGCATAATAATTCCAACTCCCGGAACAGGTGCAGTCCCAATAGAAGCCAAAACCGCAGTCAGCACAATAGTCAATTGCTGAGTAATTCCCAAATCAAAACCATAAATCTGTGCGATAAAAACCGCTGCAACACCTTGATACAATGCAGTCCCGTCCATATTTATCGTAGCACCCAAAGGCAGAACAAAACCGCTTATTTGCTTAGGTATCCCAATCTTATTTTCTACACAATCAATCGTTACCGGCAAAGTTGCGGCACTGGAACTCGTGCTAAACCCAATCGCCTGAGCAGTCCTTATATTCTTAAAATATTTCATTGGACTTCGCTTACCCAAAAATTTAACCAACATTGGATAAACCACAGTTGTATGAATCAGCAATCCCAATAATACAGTCAAAATATACCAAAACAAAGTGGAAATAATATCAAAACCAAATTCCGCAATCGTTGCTCCTATCAAGGCAAAAACACCATAAGGAGCAATTTTCATAATAAAGTCAACCATTTTAATCATTGTTTCGCTCACACCATCAAAGAAATTGATTAATACCAGCGACTTCTTCTTCTCAACAAAAGTCAATGTTATACCAAACATCACGGCAAAAAACACAATTTGGAGCATATTACCGTCGGCAATTGCTTTAAACGGATTTTTAGGAACAATCTCAACAAAGAAATCAACAACATTAATATTCAAATTCTCAACCATGTTA
Source organism: uncultured Hyphomicrobiales bacterium (assembly GCA_964628675.1). Taxonomy (GTDB): domain Bacteria; phylum Bacteroidota; class Ignavibacteria; order Kapaibacteriales; family UBA2268; genus CAZVPQ01. The sequence continues at coordinate 4,234 of CAZVPQ010000057.1, forward strand.
GTATTGTCGCTCTGAGTCTCACTCAACAACCTTTCTTTTGACGATTGCGAAACTATATCACCCGGTCTAATAAGATTAGCGAGAGTAAGACCAATAGTAATAGCAATAGCAGTTGTCAAAATATAAATCGTAAATGTTCTAATTCCAATTCTACCCAATTTCTTAATATCCTCAAGGCTTGCGGCACCAACAATTAAAGATGCAATAACCAAAGGAATAGCTAAAAAGCTTAGAAGTCGAATAAACAAAGTCCCAATCGGTCTAATATAAGTAGCAATAGTACCTATTTTGCTAATCGATTCAATATTCTCAAAAGTTTTAGTTTCAGTTTTAGATGATTTCTCAGGTCTGAACATTGCGGTTAAATTCAACAACTTATTTTCTTTAATCTGCTTACTGACGAATTTAATAATCTCAATTTGCGTATTTTCCATAAACACTTTGGTCTTTTGCTCACCATTAACTTCATAATTAACGGTGATTTTCTCAAAGTTATTTATCACAAATTCTTTATGAACGCTATTTTCAAGATATTTAATATCAAGTTTATGTACATCTACATTAAAAATAATTCCGAATATGGCACCAAAAATTAATGCCAAAATAATCTGAATATGTAAAGGTATTTTTTTGATTTTAAATAATCCTTGCATAATTTTTATTCCTTAACAGTTTCAAATAATCCTCGTATATTTACTTGTTAACTTATTATTTTCCAAATATTAAAGGATTACAAAATTTATTAAATTAACTTAAAAAAGACTTTTAGATTTTGTTCTTTCTCTATCAATTGTTTGTCTCGTACTTATTTGATTATTTATCATTTGCTGATTTTGATTATTCTACATACAACTCATTAATAATTATTTAAAAATTTTATCTCAATTTCTCAATCCTTAATGTTCGTCAACACTACTATTACTTCCCTCATTCTGAATTAATCTATTTTTTACTTGTTCAACGGATTGCTGTAATTTTCTTTTTAAAAGTTTAATATCCGGTAATTTGGTTAAATAGTCAGCAACTTTTATATTACTTGTGTCTAATTGCAACAATTCAATATGCTCTTCATTTTTGCCGGCACAAAGAATAAGTCCTATTGGCTTTTCTTCTCCTGCAGCTACTTCATATTTTTCCAGCCATCTCAAATAAAGCTCCATTTGCCCTTTATAAGAAGCTTTAAATTTCCCTAATTTTAATTCAATGGCAACAAGACATCTTAATCTTCTATGATAAAATAATAAGTCAATATAGTAATCTTCATTATCTATTGTAATACGTTTTTGACGTGCTAAAAAGGCAAAATCAATACCCATTTCAACAATAAATTGCTGTAATTCTGCTAAAATAGCGGATTCTAAATCTTTCTCGGAATAGCTATTATGCAGTCCCAAAAAATCTAAAAAATACGGATCTTTAAAAACTAAATCAGGTGAAATTTGTTGTGTATTTTTTAATAAATTAAGTTCTTTTTTTATAGTTTCTTCGGGTTTTTTACTAATTGCTGTTCGTTCATAAAGCATTGAATTAATACGTTCCTGCAATGTTCGTGTACTCCATTTTTCAAGCTTGCACATCTCAATATAAAATGAACGTTTTAATTCATCTTCAATATAAATAATTGATTTTATATGTGTCCAAGTTAATTGTCTCTTCACTGCGGAGACAATTTTTTCGTCGGGCATAGTCTCTGCAAAGCGGAGACAATGTCTGAGATGTTTTTCACTCCAACCTCTACCAAATTCCTTTGTTAATTTCTGTGCTAGATTTTTTATTATTTGACTACCATATTCTGCTCTTTTGTTTTGTAAAATTACTTGTTTTATCAGCTTCCCAATATTCCAATATAAAGTTGTCATAGCAACATTAACTGATACAGCAATATCCTGTTTTGATTTATTGACAAGTTGTCTAATCTCTGAAAATAGCGTAGCGGTATTATTTAGTAATTCATCATTCATAAATTAATCCATAGATATTTGCATTGATTCAATAAAATTGATTTCTCCTTGGTACAAGCAGTATTTTTTATAAAACAACAATAGTTCCAAATTATTTTGTAATGTTATTAATAGATAAATTTGACTTATAGTATCTTGAGTAATCTTTTTCAGCAAAAACAAACAATAAAATAAATTTATTTTAATACAAGCATCCATAATTTTAATGCTTATATTACAATATGAACAAAGTATTTTTTGGATTTTCATATCAAATATAATTTATAATGATTGCAAAAAATATTAAATATTAATATATGCAATAATTTTAAATATTCAATACTAATCCGTCAAAAGCTAAGTTCATATTATTGGGAAGTGATTCATCGCAATCGGAATGCTTTATCTCGTGTGCTATATGTGTAAAATAAGTTCGTCCTGCTTGTATTTTAGTTGCTTCTTCAATAGCTTCTTTTAATGAAAAATGAGTAGGGTGTTTTGTATATCGCAAAGCGTCTAAAACAAAATAATTCAAATTCTTTAAGAGATTATATGATTGTTTCGGAATATAATTAGTATCCGTGCAATATGCAAAATCATCAATTCTAAAACCCAGAACATTCATCTTGCCGTGGAGCAGAGGAATAGGCTGAATCTCTATATCTCCGATTTTGAAATGTTCATTTTCTATAAAATGGGCTTCAACAATAGGAACCCCACCACCCACTTGCTCTAATTCTTCAAAAGCATAAAAAAAAGTTCTTTTTATTTTATCAAAAGTTTTTTCCATCAAATATATCGGCATAGCTTTATGCGACGTATAGTTCAAAGCTCGCAAATCATCAAATCCTCCAATATGGTCAAAATGATGATGAGTGTATAAGACAGCATCTAATCTGTCTATATCATAAGTTAACATCTGCTGACGAAAATCAGGCGAAGTATCTATTAAAATTCTTGTAGTATTCGATTCCACCAAAATAGACGAACGCAAACGCTTATCTTTCGGGTCATTCGACCTGCAAACCTGACAATGACAACTTATGGTAGGCACACCGCTTGATGTGCCTGTTCCCAAAAAAGTAATTCTCTTAGACATGATTTGCGGCGTGATAAGAACTTCTTACTAATGGTGCCGATTCTACAATATCAAAACCTAACTTCAAACCAATGCGTTTGTATTCTGAAAATTCTTTTGGCGTTACAAACCTATCAACAGGCAAATGTTTTTTGGAAGGTTGGAGATATTGACCGATAGTAACAATTTTTACATTATGCCTCAATAAATCTTCCAGCACTTCAATTACTTCTTCATTGCTCTCCCCTAATCCTACCATTAAACCGGATTTAGGTTTTAAACCGTAATCGCTTGCAAATTTTAATACATTGAGAGATTGTTGATAATTAGCTTTGGGTCTTACCGTTTTATATAATCTCGGTGCAGTTTCAACATTATGATTTAAAATATCGGGTTTTACCTTGAATACCGTTTCCAAAGCATTTTTATTGCCTTCAAAATCAGGAATAAGAACTTCAATAGTTGTATTTGGATTTAATTTTCTAATTTCTAAAATCGTTTCAGCCCAAATTTGCGAACCGCCGTCAGGCAAATCGTCTCGATTAACGGAAGTAACTACTGCGTGTTTTAAATTCATATTCTTAACTGATTCGGCAACTTTTCTTGGTTCGTTCAAATCCGGAGGTAAAGGTTTCCCCGAAGTAATAGTACAAAATCTACAATTGCGAGTGCAAGTATCGCCGAGAATTAAGAAAGTAGCTGTACCGGAACCCCAGCATTCAGCGATATTAGGACAATGTGCTTCTTCGCAAACAGTATGAAGACTTTTAGCTTTCATCAAATTTCTAATACGCGTATAGTTTTCACCGCCGGGAGCTTTTACTTTTAGCCAATCTGGTCTTTTAGGTCTTTTATCATTAAAATTTTTATCTTTAAACATAAAATTATCTCAATAATTAATTGTTTAGTAATTATTAATTTAGTAATACTTCAAAATTATAAAAAATTAGATGACGTTCTATTATAAAATTTATGATTTTAACATGAAATAAAACAAAGGAATGTGTACTGCTTCGACGGAAAAGAAACAAAAGCCCAAATAAAAAATGTAATATCAAAAACCACTTTTAATAAAAATCAATTAATAAAAAAGGGAACAGCAAACTGTCCCCCATTAAAATATGATAAACAAAATAATCTATCCTAAATATGCCCTAAGGGTTTTAGAACGAGAAGCATGTCTAAGTCTTCTAATTGCTTTCTCCTTTATTTGTCTTACTCTTTCACGAGTGAGATTAAATTTTTCACCAATTTCTTCCAAAGTAAGACATTGCCCGTCTAAACCGAAGTAAAGTTTAATAACTTCAGATTCTCTTTGAGACAAAGTAGTCAAAACTTGTTTAACTTCAACTCTAAGCGATTCACGAATTAATTCCGAATCGGGTGGCGGTTGCATATCATTCGGTAAAATATCAAGTAATCTGTTTTCTTCACCTTGCACAAACGGTGCATCAACTGAAAGATGCCTACCTGAAATTTTAATAGTTTCAGCAATTTCCGGAACTGTCATTTCTAATTGCTCGGCAATTTCCGCAGCAGTAGGTTCTCGTTCATATTTCTGCTCTAATTCGCTAAATTTTTTCCCGATTTTATTCAAAGCACCAACTCTATTCAAAGGTAAACGAACAATTCTTGATTGTTCAGCCAAAGCCTGAAGTATTGATTGACGTATCCACCAAACAGCATAGGAAATAAATTTAAATCCACGTGTTTCATCAAAACGTTTAGCGGCTTTAATTAATCCTAAGTTGCCTTCATTAATAAGATCTCCTAATGATAAACCTTGATTCTGGTACTGTTTTGCAACCGAAACAACAAATCTCAAATTAGCTTTAACTAATGTTTCCAAAGCCCTTGTCCCTTGCACACCACCTTTTTTTATTAATTTGGCTAAGACTATTTCATCTTCAGCATGTAATAGATCAACTCTACCAATTTCCTGCAAATATTTATCAAGAGACTGAGACTCACGATTCGTATATTGTTTGGTAATACGCATTAACACTCCATTTAATTTATATTTTCTCTATTTGCAAACATAATTCCATTATATTTAGATAAAAATTTGACGTTAAAGTTTACTAAATATTGTTTTCATTCTTTTACTATTTGAAACGATTAATATTCCATATTGTTACATTAAATATTCATCTTTTTTTCTTAATTAATTCTCTTTGTTTTCTTGCGTGCAAAAAGTATTCCATTATAATTATTTGAAATTAACAAACCTA
>CAZVPQ010000058.1:0-6512 GCA_964628675.1 uncultured Hyphomicrobiales bacterium
GAATTTCAAGAATCGGGAACGCAAGAAGCAGTATTCAATGCAGGCACATTGCCAAACGGAGCCTATTATTTTGTTTTGCAGACAGGAAATAGGATGCAGAGCGGGCGGTTGATGTTGATAAAATAAAATCCATTGTAGAGGTCGAACAGTGTTCGACCCCCTACAATTTATTATAAAATAAATTTACTTAGGTCTGTATCCTGAACTATATCTTTAAGTCTGTTTTTCACCATTTTTGCATCAATTTCTATTTCAGTTTCTTTAATATTATCAGGTGTATTAAACAAAATATCATCAAGCAAAGTTGTTAATATAGTGTGCAAACGTCTTGCACCTATATTAGTAACTTCATCATTAACTTTTGCCGCAGTTGCCGCAATTTCTTTAATCGCACCCTTTTTGAAATTCAATGTGATATTTTCAGACTTTAATAGTGCTTGATATTGCTTAATTAAAGCATTTTCGGGTAGTGTCAATATTTTGACAAAATCATCTTCGGTTAAACTTTTCAATTCCACTCTAATCGGGAAGCGACCCTGTAACTCAGGAATCAAATCAGATGGTTTGGAAATATGAAATGCTCCCGAAGCAATGAACAAAATATGCTCAGTATTAACAGTACCATAGCGTGTATTAACGGTGGAACCTTCTACTATTGGTAACAAATCTCTTTGCACCCCTTCACGGGAAACTTCGCCGCCGCTTGAATGACCGTTATCGGAATGCGAAGTAATTTTATCAATTTCATCAATAAAAACAATTCCTGAATTTTCAGTTCGAGCAACAGCTTCTTTAACAACAGCATCCATATCAATCAATTTGTCGGCTTCTTCTTTTTTTAATGCTTCTAAAGCATCTACAACTTTCATTTTCCTTTTTTTACTCTTTTTAGGCATAATATTACCAAAAATATCGTTAATATTGATACCCATATCATCTAAACCAATAGGTCCCATAATCTGAATACCGGGAGATTGGTCAACGGTCAGTTCAACTTCAATCATTTTATCATCTAATTTGCCTTGGTGAAGCATATTTCTGAATTTCTTTCTAGTTTTCAAATTGCTATCAACATCACTATTTGTTGATGTTTCAAACGATGGACTAGATATCACAGGAGGAATCAAAATATCCAATACACGTTCTTCAGCATGAATCTCGGCATCTTTTTGCTTGTCCTCGAATTGCTCATTATGAAGGATAGAAACCGATCGCTCAACCAAATCTCTAATTATGGATTCGACATCTCTACCTACATAACCGACTTCTGTAAATTTAGTGGCTTCCACTTTCACAAAAGGAGCATCTGCAAGTTTAGCTAACCGTCGTGCAATTTCTGTTTTGCCAACACCGGTAGGACCAATCAAAATGATATTATTGGGTAAAATTTCTTCTCTCATTTCGGATTCAACTTGTTGGCGTCTCCAACGATTACGTAGAGCTATAGCAACAGATTTTTTAGCTTCATCTTGAGAAATTATATATTTATCAAGTTCTTTAACTATTTGCCGTGGTGTCAAATTACTTTGATTTATTGATCTAATGGTCTCTTTAATTGTTTCTTTTGCATCATTTGTTAGTTTAATCACTTTATTATCCATTATCCTAATCCTAAATTTTATTAATCCAAATCTTCAACTATAATATCTTTGTTTGTATAAATACAAATATCGCTGGCAACTTCTAAGGCTTCTCTTACTATCTCCTTTGCCGATAAATCAGTATGTTTTATTAATACACGTGCCGCAGCCATCGCATAGCTACCACCCGAACCAATAGCAACAATATTATCTTCGGGTTCGATAACATCACCGGTACCGCTAATCAATAAAGCATTTTTTTCGTCCATTACAATAAGCATAGCTTCAAGGCGGCGCAGATACCTATCGGTTCTCCAATCTTTAGCAAGTTCAATAGAAGCTCTGTAAAGATTTCCACTATGCTTTTCAAGTTTTTCTTCAAATCTTTGAAGCAAAGTAAAAGCATCGGCTGTTGCACCTGCAAAACCTACTAATATCTTATCATTATATAGTTTTCTAACTTTCCTTGCATTATGTTTCATAACAGTATTATTGAAAGTTACTTGCCCATCAGCTCCAAGTGAAGTTTTGCCATCTTTTATTACCCCAATAACAGTTGTAGAAACAACCTCAGGGTTTAAGTTTTTATTCTTTTTACTCATAGTTTAATACTTTTTAATATTTATGATGAAATGATTTAAACCAAGTCTCTCCGATACTAATATCTATCGTTAATTTACCGTAGTATTCTCTAAGCAAATTATTGCTAAAATTACCTCTTGAACCTAAAATAAATGCGGCATCAATATATGTGCTGCCAACTAATGGAATTCCCATACCGAATGATGCAAAATAATCACTGAGATTAACTCCGTTAATTCTATAGTATTGTTGTTTGTATCCAAGACCAAAATTATAATCAATTTTATCGAAAAAATCAACACCAACACTTTTATTGCCCAATCTTGACAGACCTATGGAATACATATTCAAATTATTATACTCGGTATAAGGTCCCTTGTTGAATTGCATATTACTGAGATTATATCTCTTATAGTCAGCACCAAGACGAAACTTGCCTATTTTATAAGATATTCCGACTCCAAAAGCTTGAGGGTTTATTGCACTGAAAGACCCTGTAAAACTTGTGTCGGGTTGTAATTCTGAAATATAAGTTAAATCTTTATCGTAATTCAATTTTTGATGTAATTCATAAAATGCTCCAATATTAAAATCAGCAATTGGCTCATAGAATAAACCAAACTTATATCCTAATCCGTTAAAATTATAATTAGTATAAGTAGTAGCGGGGTAATAAGCAATATCGTCAAATACCGTTGTTATTGAATTATTGATAGTCCCGAAAGTCGAGAAAATCATAGCACCAAAAGATAAATTATTCAATATTTTGGAAGACATTCCGAGATAACCCATTGAAATTCCACCACGACCTTGATAAAGAATTTTACCTTTTGTACTAATATCATTATAATTCATATCAATTGGTGAAGCAATTAAATAATTTACGGTGCTGTATGGCATTAATCCAAAGCTAAATGCAATCCCCATTCCGGTATCAATAACAAAAATAGCTTTAAAAGTATTAACTTGACCATTATTTTGGTAAAGTATATTATTTCTATTATCAGTGATTATATTTTGATTAAAATTGTAACCTGTCTGAATTCTCGTTTTTGTTACTTCCGACCACAAAGCAGGATTTAATGTGTTGATAGTATGGTCAATTGGAAAAGCTATTGATGTTTCTGCTAATCCTCTATAAGCGGCGCTACTTGATGATTGAATATCACCAATACCAAAAATAGAATAATTGGAGCCACCCTGAGCAAATAACAATATATTAGAAAATACTAATAACAGGCTTATTATAATATTTGAACGCAATATTTTCATAATTACTTTTTAAATTTTGGTCTCGTGGAATATATAATATTTAAAGTAGGCATTTTAGAACTGTCAGGAGCATCATTGACACCGTAAAACACCAATTTATCTAATTCTCTAAGTTCATTTTGACTACCTTCAGAATGGAAGACAAGAAATCCCTTGCCATTATTTCTGTTCCAAGTTTCTATAGCCGAAGTGATACTTGTAAAAATAAATTTATCCGAATCGGTTAGTTTTTCTCCGGAAAAAGTTCTGATAAAGTTTGCATCATTATCATAATCCGAAGTATCGGCTGGCAACTGCCCATAAAGAGTAGAATCCAATCCGACATTTCCGCGTATCGACTTATCCAAATTCAATGTTAAAGTTAATTCGGCTTTATGAATAGAAGAAAATGCAGGAATCATACTAATATCAAAATACATTAACCCTCTTACAGATATACCACCTTGAATTACAAAATTATTTGTATCTAAGTCATTATCATTATAAAAAGATTTATCTATTTCAGCAGGCAACCAAAGAGTATCTTCAACATTGTTAGTATCTAAATAAATAACTTCGATTTTAGCTTTATTATCTTCCGGATTTATACCCGCAGCAGTGAACTGCCTAATAACATTAGAATTTTCATTAGGCACAAAAGCTAATCCCCAGACTACTTGCGAAGAATCTCCATATTTATATTCATACCACTTATGAAACCATTGAATCATAAGATTTTTATCAAAATCCATTACTAAATCAGGCATTGTGTCTTGTTGATCAATCAAACCATTAAATTCAGCCGACATCGAAGACATATCTATTAAATTATTTGCAGACAAAGAATCCCAATTTGTTTTGTTTGACCAATAATCGGCAACACGATAAACTTTAAAAGATAAAGCATTAGAATTAATAGAATCACCAAAAGTATATCTTGATACAGGTAAATGAAGATTACATTTAATAATTTTATCAACTGTATAATTACCCAAAAAATCAAGAGAATCAAAATCTTTAATTCTTTCCCCAAATCGAACAAATGATATCGCAGAATAATCTTGGTATTTTCCGATATGGATTACTCCATTATTAAAACTATTAAAATAATGCCTAAAAGAACTTGTTTTTACGATTAGATTAGTATCAGATGTACTAATACCACGTATGCTAATTGTGTCATTAAGAAGAGTGTACCCCATATAAGTAGGGTCTTCGTTACAAGCAAACAAAGCAAAACTCAATAATCCAATTAAAACCAAAACAAGTGATTTTATTTTATATTCGTATTTTTTCACAATTAGAAACAGCTTCCTCAAAATAAATATGTCATTGAACAAAAAAAACTAATAGTTATTAAAGCACAATGACAATATAAAAAGAAAATTATTTTACTATTTTTAAATAAATATCTTCATAATCTTTAACAGATTTTTTCCAAGAATAATCTTTCTTCATATTGTTTTGAATTATCTTGTTCCATTTATCCTTATCTTTATATAGGTCCAAAGCATGTTTGAACACTTTTATCAAATCAAGATTTTTATAGTTCTTGAATGTAAGACCATTTCCATTATGTGAATTTGATAAATCATAAACAATATCTTTTAAACCTCCGGTTTCCCTTGCAATTGGTAATGCCCCATAAGCAATAGAATAGAAAGCATTTAATCCACAAGGTTCGCTCATTGAAGGCAACAAATAAATATCTGCACCGGCTTCAATTTGATGAGCAAGAGTGTCATCAAAGCCGGCAATAAAAGCAAATTTATCTGAATGTTTTTTAGCCAAAACTTCAAGTTTTTTCTTCATAGCAATATTGCCTTCGCCCAGCATAATTATTTGAACATCTTCCTTCAATAATTTTTCGGCACTTTGTATAAATAATGGAATACCTTTTTGATCATCTAACCTTGAAATCATCGCAAGCAATGGTATATTCTCATTAAATGTCAAACCAAATTTTTGAAGAACATCTTTTTTATTTGCATTTTTAAAATCTTGGAATTTAGATTCTAATTTTTTCTTAATTAATTTATCTTTTTCCGGATTCCAAATCCAAGGGTCAATACCGTTTAATATTCCTTTGAATTTTTTTGATTTCGACAATATCTCATTCAAACCATTAGATAATTTTTTATCTGATTTAATTTCTTTTGCATAAGTTGGACTGACAGTAGTAACATAATCGGAATAGACAATCCCACCTTTAATAAAATTCATTTTCTTTTTATGAATAAAGTTCTCTTTTTCACTTAATGGTAATCCGGTTTTCTTAAATGTAGAAATAGGAAATTCACCCTTTTGATGGAAATTATGAATAGTAAAAACAAATTTTGTATTTTTAAATTTTTCAGGAAATAATTTCTTAGCCATAGCAGGTACCAGAGCAGTTTGCCAATCGTTACAATGAATTATATCCGGAAACCAACCTAAGACTAAACAAGTTTCAATAACAGACCTACTAAAAAAAATAAATCTTTCGTCGTTGTCAGGATAAGGTTCTCCTGTTCTCACATTTTCATAAATACCTTTTTTTGCATTAAAATATTTATTATTTGTAGTAATATATGCTTGAACTTTTGTTCTAGGATTATTCATCGAAGAAGATTTTACTGTTGCCAAATCTGAAGTTTTCCCTATTGGTATAGCAATATCTTTTAAACGATTTATCTCGTGAATTCTATTTTTGCGTTCTGAAATATTGCCGTATTTCGGCAACATTACTCTTATATCATGCCCAATATCACGAACTGCTAATGGAAAAGAATAGGATACATCAGCAATTCCTCCAACCTTAATAAAAGGGATTATTTCGCTTGTTACAAATAATATACTTAGTGATTTTGCCATAGCTATTGTACTTTATTTATGATAAAACATTGTAAAGTTACAAATTTAAGGAATTTTTTTGAAATAACTAAATTTTCATTCTTTTAAGTTAGCAGGATTAAAATATATTAGCTTTTACAATTTGGAATTGAGGAATCTATTAAATGAATAATAATTAGTGTCAACTCCTAATTATTCGGTAGGATAAACATTAAGGATAAGGATAAGGATCAACATACCAAATAGCAATATTAAGTTCATATACAA